>JBEDKX010000139.1:0-3904 GCA_041171965.1 Pseudomonadota bacterium
ATTAAGAATAGACGCTTTCTGTTTTTATAAAGCCGACATGGACAAACGTGCAGTTTGAATGGCCTTTCTAACAGTATCAGGAGCGGTGCCGCCGATATGTTTTCGGGCGGCAACGGAGCCTTCGAGGGTTAAAAATCCAAAGACATCTTCAGTAATCAATGCTGAAAATTGTTGTAGCTCGGCTAAGGATATTTCTGATAAGTCACGTTGGCTATCAATGCCTAAACGTACGGCCAAGCCCACGACTTCATGGGCATCACGAAAAGCCATGCCTTTACGAACCAGATAATCGGCTAGATCAGTTGCGGTAGCAAAGCCACGTTTAGCGGAATTGTACATATTGGCTTTTTTGGCACTAAGGTGCGGTACCATGTCGGCATAAGCCCGCAGGCAATTAATTAAGGTGTCAGCGGTATCAAATAGCGGTTCTTTATCTTCTTGATTGTCTTTATTGTAGGCCAGCGGTTGGCCTTTCATCAAGGTAAGAAGCGCCGTTAAATGACCATAAACGCGACCTGTTTTTCCGCGTACCAACTCTGGCACGTCGGGATTCTTTTTTTGCGGCATGATAGATGAGCCTGTGCAAAAGCGATCGGCAATATCAATAAATGCAAATCTCGGCGAACTCCACAAAATCAGCTCTTCGGATAAGCGTGATAAATGCGTCATCACTAGCGAAGCGGCAAAGGTAAATTCAATGGCAAAATCGCGGTCAGAAACTGCATCTAATGAGTTTTCGCAAACGCCGTCAAAGCCGAGCGTTTTAGCCACCATTTCACGGTCTATTGGGTAGCTGGTGCCGGCCAAAGCCGCCGCACCAAGTGGCAAGCGGTTAATCCGTGTTCTGCAATCGTTAAAGCGCGCAACATCACGTTTTAGCATTTCAACATAAGCCATTAAATGGTGGCCAAATGTCACCGGTTGCGCCACTTGCAAGTGCGTAAAGCCTGGCATGATGGTGTCAAAATGTGCTTCGGCTAAATCTAACAAGCTTAATTGCAAGTTCGCCAAGCTGGTCGTGATTTGGTCGGTAGTGGCGCGCAACCAAAGTCTAACGTCAGTCGCCACTTGGTCGTTACGGCTTCTGCCGGTATGCAAGCGCTTACCTGCATCGCCAATTTTATCGGTGAGGCGTTTTTCAATATTTAAATGTACATCTTCTAAATCTAGCAGCCATTCAAATGTACCCGCTTCAATTTCTTGCAAAATTTCGGCTAAACCAGTTTCTATCGATTTTACGTCAGCGAGACTAATAATTTTTTGCGCACCCAGCATTTGCGCATGGGCAAGCGAGCCTTGAATATCAAATGTCGCTAGGCGCTGATCAAAACCAACCGATGCCGTGTATTTTTTGACCAGTTCGGCCACAGGCTCGTTAAATCTGCCTGACCAGCTGGTATTTTTCTTATTGAGCGCGCTTTCTTTTTGTGTCACTTTTTGTATCTCATTTAACGGTTATTTATTGAGGTTTTTTACTAAATTTTTTTAGATATTTTTTTATTGTAATTTTGGCGTGATGTTTTAAATATTGTTTAATAATAAACTACTTAAGCGCTTATTATAAAGCAAAACGCAAATGCTACGAGCTTACTCGACCCAAAAACTGCTTGTGAAAAACGGGCTGTATGCATTGAGATGGTTAATTTTGGCGTTAATTTATGACGATTGATCAGCAAACTTTTAGTTATCAGCGACAAAGCCATGTCACTTAAAGCGAATAAAATGAAGCCACAGCTTGTGTTAAAATTGAGCACATCTATGAAACAGCAATAATATCTCACACATGAATAATCCAAGTCACAGCCAAAATATTAGCGTCCCAGCAAAATTAGTCATCGCTTCGCGTGAAAGTCCGCTGGCCATGTGGCAAGCGCTACATATTCAAAGTCGCTTACAGGCACTTTATCCAGCAACTACGGTAGAAATTTTGGGCATGACTACTACCGGCGACCAAATTTTAGACACGCCATTAGCCAAAGTTGGTGGTAAAGGTTTGTTTGTTAAAGAGCTAGAAATGGCGTTGACGGATGGTCGTGCCGATTTAGCCGTACACAGCATGAAAGATGTGCCGATGAATCTGCCTGAAGGTTTTATGATGGCCGCCACTGGCGAGCGTGAAGATGCGCGCGATGCTTTTGTTTCAAACGATTTTGCCACTTTAGAAGATTTACCGGTTGGCAGCATTGTAGGTACTTCAAGTTTACGTCGCCAAAGTCAGTTACAAGCACGATTACCGCATTTGAAAATAGAATCTTTGCGCGGTAATTTGCAGACGCGTTTACGTAAATTAGATGAAGGGCAATATGCGGCTATTATTCTTGCTGCCGCCGGCTTGATTCGCCTAGGACTAGAAGCACGTATTCGTAGTGCAATTTCACCTGAATTAAGCATTCCAGCCGTTGGCCAAGGCGCTTTGGGTATAGAGATTTGCTCAAATCGGCCAGATTTACTCAGCGTGCTTGCACCGTTAAATCATGCAGACACACAAGTTTGTGTAGAAGCAGAGCGCGGCATGAGCCGAGCTTTAGCCGGCAGTTGTACGGTGCCACTTGGCGCTTATGCTGTATGTGTAGCAGATAATATTCGCATCACTGGCTTTGTCGCTAGTGTCGATGGCAAGCAGATGTTGGTTGAAAGCTTGAGCGGTAGCCGAAATCAGCCAGAAGCACTGGGTCAGGCCTTGGCGGCACAATTGCGTGCGCATGGTGCTGATGCGATTTTGGCTTTGCTAGATTAATAGCTAAAGTAAATATTGGTTCGCATAATTAGGCGTACATGTTAAATAATGGATAACTCATTGAATGGCTTTGGCATTGCCGTCACGCGACCGCTAGATCAGGCTAAGCGCTTGTGCGCAGCCATTGAGGAGCAAGCAGGCACGGCGATTGTATTTCCGCTCATCGCCATTGCGCCATTAGATAATTATAGTGTGTTTGATGAAACCATTAATCAGTTGCACTCGGTTGATTGGGCTATATTTATCAGCACCAATGCGGTAGAAAATGCGCTGCCGCGGCTCATTAAAAAATTTACCAGCATTCCTGACAATGTAAAATTCGCTGCTATCGGCCAGCAAACGGCTAAAGCCTTAGCGCCTTATGGTGTGCCTGAAGTACTTATTCCACACACGCGTTTTGATAGCGAGTCGCTACTGGCTTTGCCTGAAATGCACGATGTCATTAATAAAACGGTGATGATTTTTCGTGGAGTAGGTGGGCGCGAAGTGTTAGCCGATATACTTAAATCTCGCGGTGCGCACGTTATATTTGCTGAAAGTTATCGGCGGATTAATCCGCAAACCAGTTGTGCCAAGCTAGCGCAACTTTGGCATAAACAACAATTGCACGCTATTGTGGTGACCAGTTCTGAGGCGATGCGGCATTTATTGCAAATGACCAACAATGGCAGCGATGAATGGATACGCAATATTCATATTTGCGTTAATCATGCGCGGATTGCTGAAGCGGCAGATACGCTGGCACTGAATATAAGCGTTGCCGATGCGCCAGGCGATGAAGCTATGCTGGCTTGCCTGCAAAGCGTGTTAGGCTATTCATCATGACAGACTCACAACTATCTTTAGCACCAGTTCAGACCGACGCAAAACCACGGCCAGAATCGTGGCAAGGTAAGTCCTCATTATTTGCCAAAATCGCCTTAGCATTGGTGATGCTAACGTTGTTAAAAATCACTTAGTCAAAAGCTTGCTACGTTTCAAGCGCTTAATCAACAAAGCCTGATATTGGCCAAACAGGCTCAAGAACGCAGTACGCAGGCAAATGCGCGCTCTGTTATATTGGAAGAAAAATTAGCCGAATCGCGTGATCAGCAAGAGGTATTACAAACGCTTTACGACCAGTTGGCAGAAAATCGTGAAGCTACCGCGGTGGCGGAAGTGGAGCAA
>JBEDKX010000140.1:0-6501 GCA_041171965.1 Pseudomonadota bacterium
ATTTACTGCAACAGTAAATGCATTACTTGTAAAAAAATATTTAGGTTTGTTTCAATATTTAGTAGGCACTTTTAAAAGGTAAGGTTTTTATGTTAGATAGTATCCGCTCCGTAGCACAAGGTTGGGTTGGTAAGGCTTTATTGGCGTTAATTACCATTCCATTTGCATTATTTGGTATTGATTCTTACTTAAATAGTGCTGGTCATAATATTGCTGTCGCTGAAGTTAATGGCAATAATATTTCTGTCCAAGAATATTCAAATGCATTAAAAAATATGCGTGATCGTTTATTGTCCGAGGGTAAAGCCGATCAAGCGCAATTAGATAGTCCTGAAGTTAAGTCTATTGTGTTAAATCAGTTAATTGATAGGCAGCTATTGAATAACGAGATTAAACAGGCTAAATATGCCATTAGTGATGTGCAATTATCAACTTATGTGACTGGTATGCCTGAGTTTCAGAAAGATGGTAAATTTTCACAAGAAATGTACGATCAAACTTTACAGCAAAATCATATTTCTCCATCAAGATTTGAGGCTGGCATGCGCGCAGATTTATTAGCGCAACAAGCACAAGATGGTATAACTAAGCTTGGCTTTATTTCAAACGCACAAACAGATAATGCTTATAAAGTGATGAATCAACAACGCCAAGTAACGGTGTCTGAGATTAAAACAAAAGACTTTTTAGATCAGGTGAAAATTGATCCTGCACAAGTCAAAGCCTATTATGAGCTACACAAAAATAAATTAATTAACCCAGAACAAGTAAAAATTGAGTTCTTGTTGTTATCAGCAACTAATTTAATTACCGGCATGAGCGTTACCGATGATGAAGTGAAAAAGTATTATGATGAAAATTCAGCTAAATTTAAGGGTAACGAGCAAAGAGCTGCCAGCCATATTTTAATTGGCTTTGGTGTTAGCGCTAGCCCAGATGCAAAGCAGGCGGCTAAAGCCAAAGCTGAAGGAATCTTAGCTGAAATTAAGAAAAATCCAAAAAGCTTTGAAGCTTTAGCGGTTAAAAATTCACAGGATCCAGGTTCTGCAGTTAAAGGTGGAGATTTAGGTAGCTTTGGTCGTGGGGCTATGGTTAAACCTTTTGAAGATGCCGCTTTTAGTATGAAGCTAAACGAAGTGAGTGGTTTAGTTGAGTCTGAGTTTGGTTACCATATTATTAAGGTAACTGGTATTACTGGCGGTAGCGCTGATTTCAATACATTAAAACCGCAAATTAAAGGGGATTTAATGTTTAAGAAAGCGCAAGAAGAGTTTGCAAAACAGGCTGAAGGCTTTAGTAATATGGTTTACGAGCAATCAACTAGCTTGCAACCTGCGGCTAAGACCTATGGCGGCCAAGTACAACAATCAGATTGGTTAACGCGTGAATCTGGCGCTAAGTTTTTTAAAAATAACGATAAAATTATGAGTCTTGTATTTTCTAACGAGGTGCTTAAAGATCGTAGAAATACTGAGGCTGTTGAAATTTCACCTAATAATATGGTATCTGCACGTTTGCTTGAATACAAAGCGGCCGCACCAAAAAGTTTCGATGAAGTTAAGTCTGGTATTGAAGCCGTTCTCAAACTAGAAGCGGCAGCTAAAATGGCTTCTGCTAAAGGTGAAGCTGCTTTAAAAGATTTACGTGCTGGTAAAGATGTTGCTACTGTGGAGTGGATTCCGGAAGTGACTGTTGATCGTAAAAATGCGCAGGGTTTAACAGAAATCGCAATGAATCAGGTGTTTAAGACTAATGTGAATAAGCTACCAGCTTATTCAGGCATTGCTGATAGTAAACAAGGTTACTTATTAGTTAAGGTGGTTAAAGTCATTGCTTTAGCGCCTACTGATGATAGTGCAAAAAAAGTAGCTAAGACTGAGCTCAATAGTGCATTAATGAGTGAGTATCTTTCAGCTTACAAACAATCTTTGCGTGATAAAGCCAAAGTTAAAGTGAACGATAAGGTTTTATTGGGTAGTGCCACGAATAATCAGTAAGGCTTCAATAATATTAGCATCATAAAAAAGGCACCCAATTGGGTGCCTTTATAACATCTGATTAATGATTAGTTTATAACTTAGTCTATGACGCCTGCGGCAGTAATATTCATACCACCATCTACATAAGTAATTTCACCAGTAATGCCAGAGGCTAAATCGCTACATAAAAATGCAGCAGCGTTACCTACTTCTTCTATGGTTACATTGCGACGCAAGGCAGCATGTTTTTCATTGAAGCCGATCATTTTATCGAAATCAGCAATACCTGAAGCTGCCAGTGTTTTAATCGGACCAGCAGAAACTGCATTTACGCGTATGCCTTTTGGGCCTAAACTTTGTGCCATATAGCGCACATTGGCTTCAAGGCTGGCTTTAGCTAAACCCATTACATTGTAGTTAGGCATGGTGCGTTCTGCGCCTAAATAACTTAAGGTTAGTAAGCTACCGTTACGGCCTAACATCATCGGTAAAGCCGCTTTGGCTAGGGCAGCAAAGCTGTATGAGCTAATATCATGTGCAATGCGGAAATTTTCTCGCGTCACTTTATCTAAATAATCGCCATCAAGCGCATCTTTCGGTACGAATGCAACTGAATGGACGATAGAATCTATGCCATCCCAATGTTTAGCAATGGCAGGAAATAGTGCATCAATCAAGCTGTCTTCAGCTACATCACAATGAAATAACAGCGTTGAATCAAAATCAGCGGCTAATTTTGCTACGCGATCTTGGTGTTTTTCCATTTGGTAAGTGAAGGCAAGTTCTGCACCTTCACGCTTCATTGCTGCGGCGATACCGTAAGCAATTGAACGGTTGCTCAATAAACCTGTAATTAATATTTTTTTACCTGCTAAAAATCCCATGACATTATTCCTATCTATCTTTTAAATCTTGATGATCAAGTTTAAATAATTAGTTTTAAATACTAGTTTTTAAAACTAGTGTTGACTAGTTCGCGGGTTATACGCATCGCGTAAACCGTCACCAAGCAGATTATACCCTAACACGGTAATTAGGATGGCAAGGCCGGGAAAGAGTGATAGCCACCAGGCAAATTGAATATACTCTTTGCCATCGGTTAGGATATTGCCCCATGAAGCTTGCGGTGCTTGCACACCCAAGCCTAGAAAACTTAAGCCAGATTCCACTAGCACTGCGCTGGCAATACCTAATATTGAGCTGACAATAATGGGTGTTAAACTATTCGGCAGTAGGTGCGTAAAAATAAGTCTAGCGTCTTTTGCGCCTAACGCTTGGGCGGCCAACACAAATTCTCGATTCCGTAAGCTTAAAAACTCGGCGCGGACCAATCTTGTTACGCCCATCCACGAGGTTAAGCCTATCACAATCATAATATTCCAGATAGAAGGCGTTAAAAATGCAATCACGGCTAAAATTAAAAAGAACGTTGGGATGGACAGCATCACATCGACGACACGCATGATGACAGTATCAACCCAGCCTCTGTAAAAGCCGGCAATAGCACCTAGAATGATACCAATAGCGGTGGCGATACCCACTGCTACAAAGCCTACCATTAAGGATATACGAGAGCCGTACAGCATGCGGGTGAATACATCGCGTCCTAAGCCGTCCGTGCCCATCAGATGGTTGGCAGTTGGGGATAGTAATATCGCTTTTACATTAATTGCATCTGGGTCGTAGGGTGCTATTAAAGGAATGGTGCAATTAACGCCAGAAATAGTATGCCAGCAATAATAACAAAGCCTATTAATGCCAGTGGGTTTTGTAAAACCTTCTTCATTGCATTACTCCGCGCCTTACCCGTGGGTCTGCCCAAGCGTAAGAAAGGTCTGCTAATAAATTACCGATTAATGTGAGCACCGAACCTATGGTTAATATACCCATAATCACGGGAAAATCTCGCATTAAAACGGCATCGTAAAATAATTTACCCATGCCTGGAATAGCAAAAATACTTTCAGCGATGACCGATCCGCCAATTAAACCAGGAATGCTTAGGCCAAAGATGGTGATTAGTGGCAAAAGGGCATTCCGCAGCGCATGACCATAAACCACACGATTTTCTTTTAGACCTTTAGCGCGCGCAGTCGTGATGTAATCTTGATGCAACACTTCTAGCATGCCGTTACGAACAAATAACGAAATGCCGGCGAGGCCTGTTAGCCCAGAAATAAATACCGGTAGGACCAAATGTTTTAGGGTGTCTATGGTTCTATAAAACCACGTTAAATGTTCATGACCCATGCTTTCAAGGCCGGATATTGGCAGCCAAGCATGTTGCACACCGGTCCAGTACATCAGCATGAGTGCCAGCCAAAAGCCAGGAATAGCAAAGCCTATAAACACAAATAAAGTAATGCCACGATCAGCTAATTGGTTTTGTTTAAGCGCCGAAATGACGCCCAAAGGCAATGCGACAGCGATGATTAATATTAAACTCAAAACATTAATGAGCAGGGTGATAGGTAATGCTTCTTGGATCATGCCTAACGTAATGTTACCGTCTTTATCTTTTGTCTGCCAAAATACCGGCCGTTGGTGAGAAGCAAATGAAGTGCCAAAGTCTAGTGTGGCCATACGTTTAACCCACAGGCCATATTGCACAATGACTGGTTTGTCTAAGCTATATAACTCGCGTAATTTTTGTCTAGATTCTTCGCTAGCTTTAGGGTTGAAGCTTGCTTCACTGGTAGTAATATCACCTGGTGCCAAGTGCATAATGAAAAATGATATTAGGCTGATACCTATTATTAAAGGGATCATCCAAAAAAATCGTTTGAGTAAGTATTTAAGCATGTGTTTGAGTGAGTTTAGATAATTGCTTATAAAGAGAATTCATGGCTCAATGCTCACTCATTTCTGTGCGAGCGTAAGCGCTAGGAATATTCCACTCATAAGTGTTGTGGCCTATGCCTGCCGGTGGCGCAGGATTGCTAATGCCTCTTACACGCTTATGAATCGCTGATAAACCATAGCCTGCTGAGAGAAATACAATAGGGCTATCTTCTAACAGTATTTTGGAGAACTCATGGTAGATCACCATACGCTTTTCTGGATTAAGCTCCAGTCTGCCCGCTTCTAATAGTTTATCTACACGTGGATTACTATAGCTAATAAAGTTAAATTGACCAGGCGCTTGTTGACTAGAATGCCAAATACTATATTGATCAGGGTCTAACGATAAACTCCAACCCAATACAACCACATCAAACTCTTTAGGTTTGATGAATCTTCCTAAGAAACTGGCCCATTCTAAAACTCGAATGTTGGCATTGATCCCAACATCCTTCAGCCGTCGTTGTATCAAAACGCCAGTCATTTCGCGCTCTTTGTTTTGATTAGTTAAAATCTCAAAACTAAAGGGTTTGCCGTCTTTATCAACAATACCATCGCCATCGTGGTCTTCGTAACCAGCGGCTTTCAATAAATTTCTAGCTTTATTTGGGTCGTACGGATAAGGTTTAAGAGCCTGATTACTCCAACGTGTGCCTGGCTTATAAGGCGAAGCTACCGGTTCACCAAGGCCTAGTAATACGCCATCAATAATCTCCTGTTTATTAATTGCGTAGTTAATGGCTTGCCGAACACGAACATCGTCAAATGGCTTGCGTTTTAAGTTAAAGCCTAAATAGGTATAACTATTACCTAATTCTTTATAAAGGGCGATATTTTTATTCAGGTCTGGTCTAGCGGGGAAAATCCTTGCGTATTGGATAGGATTAAGTGCCATAGAATCAATATTATCTGCGCTTAGCTCTAAAAACTGCGCTGCTTTATCTGGAATAATGCGCGATAATAAATTGTTAATTTTAGCTTGGCCTTGTGTTGCGTTGTCATTGCGTGTGAGTTTTAGATACTGGCCATTTTTCCAGCTATCTAGCTTGTAATAGTGGCTTCCGACTGGGTGACGCGCAAATGCCGTGGTATTAATATCCTGATCTTTAAGCAAGTGCTTAGGCAGAATGTGCAAGCCGGCCCAAGTATCCAAAGCCGGCGCATAAGGCGCGGCATAAGTGACGCGAAATGTATAAGCGTCAGGCGTTTCGGCTTTGGTGACTAATTTAAAATCAGAACCATAAGGGGTGCGTGTTTTTTCATCAGTGACTTTTTGCCAGGTAAATAACACGTCGTCACTGGTTAAAGCTTGATTATCTGCCCATTTAAGATTGGGTTTTAAATGAAAGGTAATGGTCTTTTGATCGTTCGAAATTTCCCAAGATTGAGCTAATTCACCAGTTAAATCTAGGTTTTTGTCATATTTAAGCAAGCTATTGAAGATATTGCCTGCAATCGCAGAAGCGGCGGATTCACCTGCAACCATAGCGATTAGGCCGCTAGGTTCACCTGTCATTGCATCAATTAATGTGCCGCCATTCGAAGCTGGATAATTTTTACTGTAATCAATCTTATCTAAAGCCTGATTGCCAGATGAGTTGCCACACGATGCGATAAATAAAGCAGTTAATGTAATGAACGCTATTTTTTTAAAATCGTATTGATGTGGTTTGTTTAGCAT
>JBEDKX010000141.1:0-3662 GCA_041171965.1 Pseudomonadota bacterium
CGGTAATGCGTCCGTTTTGATTTGAGACGCAATGAGTCTCGAATTGGCTAAACCTTATAAAGCCTATGCATGTTAACTAAATTAATGACATCAAAACCTTTGCCAAATTTAGCGGTTAAACTAAATACATGCCCCGCTAATATTTTTTTCCATACTCAGCGCAAGCGTTACCTTGTTGCTCATGCTCAATAATGCTGCGACCGATATGCCCGTAGGTTTGTACCGTAGCGATGTTAACTGTTTGCACCAGCGATTGACGCGCATGTGTAAGTAATTGACGAATATCACTGAGCAGTTGAACGGAAATGATGTTGTTGTTCATAACTATTAATTTTAACACTTGAACTAAACATAAAATTCAAAGTTTTTGTAGGGCGGATGAGCGTAGCGTTATCCGCCGTATGGTTCTATTTCAATACTCCCATCTCCCGCCCAATCTTCCTCATAAATGCCCATTTTCACCAAATGATGAAATGAAGAATACGGCCAATCTGCCACACGCTTAACCAAACCATGTTTTAACGGGTTGATGTGCACATAATTCATGTGTGCGGCATAGTCAGCATCATTTTTTATGGTGTGTTCCCAGTATCTGCGTTGCCAAATGCCGCGCTCACCTTTGGCGAGGCGCACGGCGGATAAGCGCTCTGTTTTGGGGATGGTTTTTGAGAAAGCCGTCTTAATCGCTTTCCAGCGTGAGGCATAATTCGCGTCGCCAACCGGCAAAGTCCAAATGCAATGCATGTGCTCAGGCAGTACTACCCAGCAATCAATATGAAATGGCCTGTTTTTTCGCACCACACGTATTGCTTCGCGTAGACTTTCAATGTGTTCCACGAGCAAGTGTGAGTTGCGTTGCAGCAGGTTTACGGTGAAGAAGTAAGTGCCACCGAGTATGCGGTTGCGGCGATAGTCAGGCATGGTTGTATGTTGCGTTAGTTTTGATGTTTATGGGGTGTTTCATGCGGCGGATAACGCTACGCTAATCCCATTCGGCGGATAACGCTACGCTCATCCGCCCTACGTGGGTTGTAGTATTTATCACCTGACTATTTTTCATTGCGCACCCGCATAAAGCTGGCGAACTTCGGTTTGCCTAGCTTGGTTTTATCTAAATAACTATAAGTTACCATGCTGCCAATTTTTGGCGGGTTTACGCGTTGTGCGTCGCTAAATCCTGTACCTAGTTTGAAATGTATGCCTTCTGGCGTCACGACTTCTAGTGCGCCTAGTTTGCCTTTATATTTGCCGCGCCCTGGCGTGTGGCCGACAACTTTTGCTTCGGCATCGTAGCGCAGTTTTAGTTTAAGCAGCACATCGCTACGACCGGTTAAATAAGGCGCATCGGCTTTGTGTAGCATTAAGCCTTCTCCACCTAGTGCTACCACTTGTTTAAGTTTTGCCTTTAAGGCGGCTTCGTCATTCAGCCGAATTTGTGCAACGGCTTTTAGCTGAGGAAGATTGGCTTTTTTGACGATTTCGCTAATGCGCGTTGCACGCGCTTGAAAAGTCCCCGTGGCTTCAGGTAATTCAAAAACCAGGTAAGTGATACCTCGCCATTCTTCGTCCACAGGCAGGTCTTTTCGTACTGCGCTAGAAAGTGCTTCAAACTTGCCGCGAGCCAACCATAATTCACCATCGAGTGGAGTTTTAGGCATGCCTTTAGTAAACCATGTCGGCGCATTAATTACATTGCCAGCACGGCTATGAAATTGCTGGCCATTCCAAACTGCACGCACACCATCAAATTTTTCACTGACTAAAAACTGCCTTACATCCATGCCAGGTTGGTAAATTTTGGCTAGCAAGACTTCTGAAGATTTGAGTGGACTGGCATTCTGTTCTAGCTTGCGTATTGCTGCCTTATCTATCTGTTCGGTATTTTGTTTTGCAAGTTCAGGCGTTGCCAAACTTTGGCTTGAGAATGACGCCAATAAAAATGCACTGGCAATAACTATTGAAAGTAAGCGTTTAATTGGGTTCATTAACTCAGTGTAAAGCAATAAGTAAGCCGGCAGCGTAATAGTTTTGCCTATTGCGGGGTTCAATTTTCGGGCTAAACTATCAATAATCAGTCTCTTAATGAGCTATAGCAAGCAAGTACACTTTTTTGGCTTTTCTTAAATGGCGAAAAGTAAGTTATATATTTACGCTATTAAGTCTGACTAATCCGTGCTATGCACTTATCCCTTGCCGAAAAAGGCTATCTAAGCAATAATTTAGCCTTTGCTGAAAAGCGGTTAAAAAATCGACTTTTTAGAGGAATTCAATCAAATCGCGACACGATTTAGTGCAATACATGAAATCGTTGAAGAATTAAGTTAATTATTAGGGAGAAAGTTATGGCAACACGTAAAGACCTAGCCAACGCTATCCGTGCGTTATCAATGGATGCGGTACAAAAAGCAAATTCTGGCCACCCAGGTGCGCCTATGGGCATGGCGGAAATCGCTGAAGAGCTTTGGAACCATCATTTAAGCCATAATCCGAAAAATCCTGAGTGGGCAAACCGTGATCGTTTTGTTCTTTCTAATGGCCACGGTTCTATGTTGATCTATTCATTGCTACACCTTACAGGTTATGCATTGCCAATCGATGAGCTTAAAACATTCCGTCAGTTGCATTCAAAATGTGCTGGTCACCCTGAATATGGCTACGCACCTGGCGTTGAAACAACGACTGGCCCACTAGGCCAAGGTATTGCTAATGGCGTAGGTTTTGCCATGGCTGAAAAATTGCTGGCTGACCAATTCAACAAGTCAGGCCATTTTGAGGGTTACAATCAACCTCTAGACTTGAATATTGTTGATCACCACACCTACGTGTTCTTAGGTGATGGTTGCATGATGGAAGGCGTTTCACATGAAGCTTGTGCCTTAGCTGGTACTTGGGGCTTGGGTAAATTAACTGCATTCTGGGATGACAACGGTATTTCTATCGATGGTCACATTGAAGGTTGGTACACAGACGATACTGCTAAACGTTTTGAATCATACGGCTGGCATGTTCAATCAGTAGATGGTCATGATGTTGCCGCTATTGGTGCTGCAATTGCTGCCGCTAAAAAAGTAACAGACAAACCATCATTAATCTGCTGTAAAACAGTTATTGGTATGGGTTCACCAAACAAATCTGGCTCACATGATTGCCACGGTTCTGCATTAGGTTTAGAAGAAGTTGCCGCTACACGCGCTAACATTGGCTGGCCGCATGAGCCATTCGTTATTCCTGCAGATGTTTATGCTGGTTGGGATGCAACGGCTAAAGGCGCTGCTGCTGAAGCGGCATGGAATGATAAGTTTGCAGCGTATGCTAAAGCTTTCCCGGCTGAAGCGGCAGAATTCAAACGTCGTACTTCAGGCGAATTGCCAGCTAACTGGAAAGAAGCTACTGATGCAATGATTGCAGCAACTAACGAAAAAGCTGAAACTGTTGCAACACGTAAAGCTTCACAAAATGTAATCGGTGCTTTAGCGCAATTGTTGCCTGAGTTCTTGGGCGGTTCAGCTGACTTAACGGGTTCTAACTTAACTTCATGCGGTAGCTTTGTGCATGTTGATGCGAAAAAACCAGGTAACTACATTTCATACGGCGTACGCGAGTTCGGTATGTTTGCAATTATGAACGGTATGGCATTACACGGTGGTTTAGTCCCATTCGGC
>JBEDKX010000142.1:0-3647 GCA_041171965.1 Pseudomonadota bacterium
GTCTTAATGCCATAGGCGTACCAACGCTTACTAAAGCGCCAGTGCTCTACAGCACGCAAACAGATATTGATCAAGCGAAAAAGATATTAATCAACCATCAATTGGATACGCAATCGTTTGCTATTTTGTTGCCAGGTAGTCATGCAGCAGGACAAGCCAAGCGTTGGGGTATCAGTCATTATGCCGACTTAGCACAAGCATTAAAGGCGCGTGGGATTTCTCGTATTGTGTTAATCGGCGGGGCAGATGAGACAGAAGATTGTGAGAAAATTACAGCGTATCACCCCGACTTTATTATCAATTTATGCGGTCAAACGAATTTACTTGAACTGCCGGAAATATTTCGCCATGCCAAAATGATTGTAGGTAATGATACTGGCACAGCCCATTTAGCCGCGGTAGCGCAACGTCCGGTATTAGTCATTTGTGGGCCTACCGATCCGCGTAGAGTTAAGCCACTTGGCCGGCATGTAATAGCGATACAAGCGGATATTGCTTGCAAAAACTGCTATCAAAAAATTTGTAGTCATCATTCCTGTATGAAAAACCTTACGGTTGATCATGTGATGGCAAACCTAGAAGTGTGTTTAGAAAAATAAGTCGATGTTAAGTCGCTGTATTTTGCCTGCTTGCCATCATTCGTTTGACGATACCCCCTGCTTTGGGGATAATTGAGCTAGTTTAATAATTCTTATGGTCTTATAGAAAATGAAGCAATCTCATATAGAAGTTACCGAGCGTATCATAGAGAAGAGTCGCCCGACCCGTACTGCTTATTTACATCGAGTGGATGCGATTGTGAATCGCCAACGTGGTGCAGACCGTTTGGGTTGTGCCAATGTTGCACATGCTTTTGCGGCGATGCCGGCTAATGATAAGTTCCGAGTTGTGGTCGAAAAAGCACCTAATATCGGCATTATTACTGCTTACAACGAAATGCTTTCTGCGCATCAGCCTTATGTAAATTACCCGGATATTATCCGCGATGAAGCGCACAAATACGGTGCTACTGTACAAGTGGCCGGCGGCGTGCCGGCGATGTGTGATGGTATTACGCAAGGCGAGCCGGGTATGGAGCTTTCGCTTTTTAGCCGTGACACCATTGCCATGAGTACTGCAATTGCGCTTTCGCATGATGTTTTTGATGCGGCCTTGCTGTTAGGCGTGTGCGATAAAATTGTGCCTGGTCTGCTGATTGGTGCTTTGCAGTTTGGCCATTTGCCTTGTGTATTTGTGCCTGCTGGGCCTATGAGTACTGGTTTGGATAACACTGCGAAATCTAAAGTGCGTGAGCAATATGCGCAAGGCAAGGTTGGTCGTGAAGAATTATTAGCTTCAGAATCTGCCGCTTATCATGGCGCCGGTACTTGTACGTTTTACGGTACGGCAAACAGTAACCAAATGCTGTTAGAAGCGATGGGCTTACATGTACCAGGCGCTGCATTTGTGCATCCGCACGATGGTATGCGTGATTTACTGACGCGCGAAGCAGTGAAATTCGTGTTAGAAAAAACTAAAAAAGAAACATTTACGCCTATTGGCCACTTGGTTGATGAACATGTGATTGTGAACGCAATGGTTGCTTTATTAGCGACTGGCGGTTCAACCAATCACCTAATTCATTGGGTAGCTATTGCGCGCGCCGCCGGCATTATGATTGACTGGACAGACTTTTATCACTTGGCTAAAACTACGCCACTATTGGCGAGTGTTTATCCAAATGGCAAAGCCGACGTGAACCAATTCCAAGCGGCAGGTGGCCCGGCGTTTATCATTCGTGAATTAATTGATGCCGGTTATATGTTCCCAGATGTATTGACTGTGGCTTACGGTGGCTTGCGTGATTACGCAAAAGAGCCAGCTAAAGTAGGCGATAAATTAGTTTGGAAAGATTTGCCGAAAGAAAGTCCAGATGAAACAATTGTGCGTACCGCAGAATTTCCATTCAATGAGTCTGGCGGTTTACGTTTGCTTAAAGGTAATTTAGGTCGTAGCGTGATTAAGATTTCTGCTGTGCCTGAAGATCGCCACATTATTGAGGCACCAGCCATTGTGTTTGACGCACAGGAAGAATTGTTGGCTGCGTTTGATCGAGGTGAACTAGAAAAAGACTTTATTGCTGTGGTGCGTTTTCAAGGGCCTAAAGCCAACGGTATGCCAGAATTACACAAACTGACACCACCATTGGCCGTGTTGCAAAACAAAGGTTTTAGAGTTGCGATTGTGACCGATGGTCGCATGAGCGGTGCCTCTGGCAAAATTCCTGCGGCAATTCACTTAACGCCTGAAGCTTCTGCTGGTGGCCCATTAGCTAAAGTGCGTACTGGCGATATTATTCGTTTAAACGCAACTGTGGGTATGGTTAACGTGCTGGTGGATGAGGATGAATGGGCGCAACGTGAAGTCGAAGAGCTTTCAGACACTAAGCGTCACCAGAATGCACATGGTTTTGGCCGTGAGTTATTTGGCGGTATGCGTAGAAACGTATTGTCTGCCGAAGAAGGCGCGATTACTTGGTTGTAACTGTTTGAAAATATAATTTATGCGGCGTTACTTTCGCTTGTCGTACTAATCGTACTGCCTGCGCTCAAGTGCCTTGCCTAAATTAGTTTTGAAACAGTTCGCGACTTTTCTTGAGATTTAAATCATTAGATTTCTGCCTGAGCAGAAATCTATTTAAATATGAAACTATAGGTAAAACATGAACACATTAGATTTAGCCAACTACGGCCCAGTTATTCCAGTGATCGTCATCAATCGCGTAGAAGATGCCGTGCCTATGGCTGCAGCATTGCTTGAAGGTGGTATTCGTGTTCTAGAAATTACATTACGTACTTCATGCGCGCTTGCCGGCATGGAGGCGATTGCTAAAGCCTTGCCAGAAGCGATTATGGGTTCAGGTACTGTGCGTAACAAGAAAGATGCACAAGCTTCTAAAGATGCTGGCTGCCAATTTGCAGTTAGCCCTGGTTACACCAGTGAATTAGGTCTTTTTACTCGTGAAATTGGTTTGCCATTATTGCCGGGCGTTTCTACTGGTTCTGAAATTATGATGGCTAACGCTGACGATTATTATTTCTTAAAGTTGTTCCCAGCAGTTGCAGTAGGTGGCATTAACTTACTTAAAGGTTTTTCTGGCCCATTTGCGGATGTTAAATTCTGCCCTACAGGCGGCGTAACAATTGAATCTGCACCACAGTTTTTAGCCTTACCTAACGTTGTAGTGTGTGGCGGTACTTGGCTTACACCAGCAGATGCCGTTGCGCGTGGTGATTGGGCGCATATTACTAAATTAGCCAAAGAAGCGAGCGCTATTAAGGCTGCGTAATTAAGCTTGATTGCTTCATTCAAAATATTTGCATGAAGCAACATTAAGTTAAAAACTCACAATCCCGTCATCCTCGTGTATGCGGGGATCCAGTTAAGTATTTGATTAAAATGGATTCCCGCCTGCGCGGGAATGACAATCGTGGGAATTGCGCTAGTAATAGTTTTTTAGTAAGCAATTATGCAAAGCTATTAACGCATTATTATAATTAGGGCTTTGACCTTAGAATTGTCTAAGGCCAAAGCCCTTTTTTATTAAATCAAGTTTAATGGCTTTCTGGGTAAGACTAAAATTTTGGATTAATTTTGAAACAAAAAAT
>JBEDKX010000143.1:0-3640 GCA_041171965.1 Pseudomonadota bacterium
GTAGAGAAACAATTAGTCAAATTTCTGCCTGAAGAAAAAATTCATATTGCCCATCATTGGTTAATATTACATGGCCGTTATATTTGTTTAGCCCGCAGCCCTAAATGTAGTATTTGTCCAATTAGTCATTTTTGCAAATATTATGAGCAACATAACACTTCATCAGCATTAAAAAAAGCAGAAGAAGCCCTCATTAAACTAAAAAAACAAAAAGCTCAAAAATTAAAAAAAGGTGGTGAAATCCTTTGTTACGTTGGATAAAAGATTTAAAATCAGAGGAAAATTACCGACACCTAGAAAAGTCTGAGCGAAAATACAAGGATTTTTTGTCTTCGAATAGATAAATCAGCTTGATTAATTAATTGATGATCGACTTTTAGAAACATAACTAACGGTCGCACAAATAAAAACAGCCCTGAATATTCAGGGCTGTTTTTATTAGTTAGGTCTTATCGCCTAATAGCGAAAATGACTACTTACTTTGCGTTTCGACCATCACCATAGGTTCGGCATTGCCTTCGCTTTTAGCTTTTTTCTGCCATGCAGCTGCTTTACGTGGTGTTTTAGCTTTTTCAGTTTCAACCGGTGTAGCTAGTTTAGGAGCATCCGCTTTAGTTTCAACCAATTGCAAACCTACTGCCGCTAAATCTGCTGGCTTAGTTTCGGTTTTCGCTTTACGTGGACGAGCAGGGCGTTTGCTATCAGCTTTAGCTGGGGTATCTACTATTTCAGCGCTTGGCTTAGTTGTAACTACCTCAATGGCATCTACGCTAACAGCAACAGCATTGCTTGCTTTGGCTGGTCTAGCTTTCCTGCCTTCAGGTTTCGCTTTAACAACTTCGTTGGTTGATGCTTTAGTGCTAATTTCACTAGTAGCTTGTACTGAAGTGGCCTCGCTAGACTTTGTCGACACAACATTTTCCGTAGAAGTTACAGCTTTAGTGCTAACTAAATCAAAAGATTGTTGATCCATAGCTTTTACTGCCGCTACTTCAGTCTTAGCTGTATTGACTACAGGTGACTCTTTAGACTCATTTGCTTGAACGGCAACAATTTCATCATTCGGCACAAAAGCGCGAGTAGCATCTACAGTTGTAGACTCATCACGATCACGACGACCACGACGGTTATTGCGATTGCGACGACCACCGCGAGACTCTGTTGCCGATGCTTCATTCGCTGGTGAATCTACAACTGCAGTTACCTTTAACGCAGCTGATTCTGCTTGTGGAGCATTAGCACGCTGTTGCTCTTTACGTGCTTGATCATTGCGAGACTGTTCGCTACGTTGCTGTTCAGTACGTTGTTGCTGAGGTTTTTGTTGACGCGGTTCTTGAGTTTTAACATCCGTACGTGCTTCTTGTGTACGAGTCTCTTGACCCTTGTTTTCATTATTGCGAGTTGCTATGGCGCCCTTGTCTGCTCGCTCATTTTTATTGCGTTCATTACGGTTACGATTGTTTCGGTTACGATTGTTGCGGTTGCTGTCTTTATTCGATTCTGCAGCTTTAGCCGCTTCAGCATTAGCTACTTCAACACTCGAGGATGAAACACCAAAGAATTTTTTAATGCGTGCAATGAATGATAGTTTGACTCCAGCCAAAACTTCAGCCGCTTTTTCAGCCACAATTGGTGCTGGTGCGGCAGGTGTAATGCCTTTTACTGCAGCAACTGGCCTTACCGCTTTGGCAACTTCTTCTGCATTTGGAATGTAAGAAGTTTCTGTTGGTAATTCTACTAACTTGTAACTTGCACGGCTAGTTTCTTCGTTTACATCATCATGCTTAACACGCACGATATTGTAATTAGGAGTTTCAAGGTGAATGTTAGGAATCAACACCACTTCAACACCCATACGCTGTTCAATAGCATGAATGTCAGCACGTTTTTCATTCAATAAGAAGGTAGCCACTTCAACTGGTAATTGCACTTGAATAATCGCGCTATTGTCTTTCATCGCGTCTTCTTGGGTAATGCGCAAAATATGTAATGCAGTAGATTCAATGCCGCGGATATGGCCAGTGCCGCTGCAGCGCGGGCATGGGATGTGGTTAGTTTCGCCTAAACTAGGACGTAAACGTTGGCGTGATAATTCTAGCAAACCAAAGCGTGAAATCTTGCCAGTTTGAACACGAGCACGATCAAAATGCAGAGCGTCACGCAATGCGTTTTCTACTTCACGTTGATTGCGTTGGCTTTCCATATCAATAAAGTCAATCACAACTAAGCCGCCTAAGTCACGTAAACGTAACTGGCGTGCAACTTCTTCAGCCGCTTCCATATTAGTGTTGAATGCAGTGTGCTCAATATCGCTACCACGTGTTGCGCGGCCAGAGTTAACGTCTACTGAAACTAAAGCTTCAGTGTGGTCAATGACAATGGCGCCACCTGAAGGCAGGCGTACTTCACGTGAGAATGCTGATTCAATTTGGTGCTCAATTTGAAAGCGCGTAAATAACGGAATTTCATCTTGGTATAGTTTAACGCGAGACACATTTCCTGGCATCACGTGGTTCATAAATTGAACCGCTTGCTCGTGAATATCTGGTGTGTCGATTAGAATTTCGCCAATATCAGAGCTAAAGTAATCGCGAATCGCGCGTATCACTAGGCTACCTTCTTGGTAAATTAAGTAGGCACCGGCTTGCATGGCAGAGGCACCATCAATCGCTGTCCATAATTGTGTGAGGTAATTTAAATCCCACTGTAATTCTTCCGCGTTACGGCCAATACCAGCGGTACGGGCGATAATGCTCATGCCTTTTGGCACTTCTAATTGTGCTAATACATCACGTAACTCGTCGCGATCTTCGCCTTCAATACGGCGAGATACACCGCCGCCACGTGGATTGTTCGGCATTAATACCAAATAACGTCCAGCGAGTGATATGAAGGTAGTGAGTGCAGCGCCTTTATTGCCGCGCTCATCTTTATCCACTTGAACGATTAATTCTTGGCCTTCTTTTAATGCGTCTTGGATGCGAGCGCCGCTACCGACACCTTCTTTATAGTAACTGCGTGCGACTTCTTTGAATGGTAAAAAACCATGTCTGTCCATGCCATAATCGACAAATGCAGCTTCTAAAGAAGGTTCGATGCGGGTGATAACACCTTTGTAAATATTGCTTTTACGTTGTTCCTTACCTGCGTGCTCAATATCTAAATCGATAAGTTTTTGACCATCTACAATCGCAACGCGTAATTCTTCTGACTGCGTTGCATTAAATAACATGCGTTTCATTGTTTGCTCCTGCGCTATGCAAGGCGGGCAGACTAACTGCTTGTTTATTAAGCATTTAGTGAAGGCTTGTAAAGTGAAAGTACCAGAACTCTGGCTGGATTACTATGAAGGCGCAAGGGCGCAGCAATGCATTTTAACGGTGTGTGGCGGATAACCGCATTCTACTTACCATTCAACTAGGTTGGTCACATGGACGCCGTTAGCTGATGCTGGTAATTTAATTGTTTTAGTTGAAAGTGATCAAGTTAAAACAAATCTATTGTTCGTTAAAGCAAACTAATTATTAAATTTACGCCACTTATGGCCTAAACTCGTTAAAATTCTATCTTCAGTAAATCCTAATTTGCTTGCCTGTTTAACCTTTAAATATATTTAATAAAAAATATATATAGTTTCTAG
>JBEDKX010000144.1:0-3640 GCA_041171965.1 Pseudomonadota bacterium
CCCTCATTTTGAGCATCGCGATAAAATATGATTACTTTGCAAAAAACGCATGCCAACAAGCACTTTTACGATAATTTGAACCTGCCTCATGTTTAATTAGAAATACTAGCCTGCGTTAAAAACTGCGCCATTTGTCCGGCAAACGTGCCTTGTGCTTGCATGATCAACTCGCAAACTTCACGCACAGCACCACGACCACCCGCTTTATTGGTGACATAATGTGCGTGCTTCAGCACTAAGGCTGGAGAATCTGGCACTGCCAGCGCCAGTCCGCATTTAAGCATAGGCGGCAAGTCGACCACATCATCACCCATAAAAGCACATTGACTGGCTTCTAATCCGCTTTTTGCCATTAAATCATTAAATGCCACTAATTTATCTGCGGCACCTTGGTAAAAGTGTGCAACCCCAGTACTTTCAGCACGTTGTTTGACGATGTTTGATGTACGACCAGTGATAATCGCTAATTCAACGCCGGTAGCTTTTAATAACTTCATGCCTAAACCATCATGCGCATGAAACGTTTTATATTCCAGCCCATCATCGCCTATGGTCAAGCCACCGTCAGTCATTACGCCATCAACATCCAACACTAGCAATTTAATATTTTTGAAGCGCTCTTTGAGCTCGATTGTTAACTGTGTACTCAATTCTAAGTTCGCCATATACGTTTAAACCACTTTTGCTAATAAAAGATCGTGCATATTTAAGGCGCCGACTAAGATTCCAGCATCATTCGTGACTAACAAAGCGTTGATTTTATGCTGCTCCATGAGCTCAACCGCCTCAATCGCCAATTTGTCCTGATGAATGGTAAAAGCGTTGGGATGCATCACATCTGCGATACTAGCAGTAGCCACATTCACATTTTGCTCAAAGGCTCGACGTAAGTCACCATCGGTAAAAATACCTATAGGTGCATTATTTGCATCAACAATAGCCGTTAAACCTAAGCCCTTACGAGACATTTCCAGCAAACCTTGTTGTAGGGTTGCATCAGAAAGCACCTGTGGAATACGCTCACCAGTGCGCATCAAATCACTCACATTGATAAGTAAGCGGCGTCCAAGACTGCCGCCAGGGTGTGAACGAGCGAAGTCTTCTGCGGTAAATTCGCGCTGATCTAACACACATAAAGCCAGCGCATCACCCAGCGCTAGCGCTACCGTAGTGCTTGACGTAGGTGCCAAACCTAATGGACAAGCCTCTTTTTCTACATGCGCGCTAAGATGAATGTCAGCGGCTTTCGCTAAGGTTGAAGTGTCATTGCCAGTAATCGCAATAATGCTTGCACCTAAGCGTTTTAGGGGAGTGACGATAGCTAAAATCTCATCACTTTCGCCAGAGTTAGAAAGTGCAATCACAATATCGCCAGCAGTAATCATACCTAAGTCACCATGGCTTGCCTCAGCAGGATGCATAAAGAATGCTGGCGTGCCCGTACTGGCAAGTGTTGAGGCAATTTTGCCGCCTATGTGGCCGGATTTACCCATACCACTCACAACAACACGACCTTTGCACTGCAAAATCATCGCAACTGCATCAGTAAATTGACCATTCAGTCTAGCGGCTAGCGCTTTAATTTCATTAGCTTCAAGCAACAATATATCTCGCGCCAACACTAATGTTGGCTGCTTGGCTGATACTGGCTGACTGGCACTAACGGCTGAAGACATGGTGTGATGACATGATATTTTAGAAATTCACAAAAATTAAAAGTACTATTAGCTAAGTATAAAAGGGAATGTCTCACTTATAAAGACCTAATCGACTACTAATTAGCTAATTTTTAACAAAAATTCAAATCTAGGCACAATTTTTGCTGTTAGTTTGCCGATTAATTTTGCCGTATAAGTTTCTTTTCATCTTTGACACGGCTTTTTACTATCATCTTCAACAGACATATCATGCACCCTCAGTCTAATTTTTATATTTTTTGTCATATAGTCGGTAGATGTGAAACAATAAGCAACAATAAAAATTTACATCTAATTTAGAAGAACATGTTCGAAACACTACCCTTAATTCTAATTCTATTAATTAGCTCAGTGCTGGCAGTGGCACTTTTTCGCGCATTGCAGTTACCGGCCATGTTGGCATACTTTCTGGTTGGCCTGGCTTTGGGGCCACATACCTTTGGCTTATTACCCGACACCAATGCAACGCGTGAATTTGCCGAATTCGGTATCGTATTTTTAATGTTTAGTATTGGACTCGAGTTTAGCTTGCCGCAACTCTACGCCATGCGCAAAAAAGTGCTGGGCTTAGGTGGCGCGCAGGTACTTATTACACTTTCAGCGACAATGGGCATTGCTAAACTTGCCGGCTTAGATTGGCCCGCTGCATTTGTTATTGGCTCCGCTCTAACGATGTCTTCTACGGCTATTGTGTCTAAAATTTTGGCTGAACGGGTTGATTTAAACTCACGTCATGGCCGCCTGAGCATAGGCGTATTACTATTTCAAGATATCGCCGTAGTGCCAATTTTGGTGCTAATTCCAGCGCTAGGTGTGGCCGACGCTAACTTAAGCAGCGTATTGGGTTTGGCCTTATTAAAGGCCGCCGCCATGTTGTTATTCCTGTTTACTATCGGCAAATGGATTATTAACCCGTGGTTCAATTTAGTCGCTGGCCAGCGCTCGCGTGAGCTATTTGTGATGAACGTACTAATGGTGACTTTACTATTAGCCTACGCAACCAAATTAGCAGGTTTGTCTTATGCGCTTGGCGCTTTTATTGCAGGCATGTTGATTTCTGAAACGAAATTTCGTTACCAAGTGGAATCCGACATTTCACCGTTTCGCGATATTTTGCTGGGCTTGTTTTTCATTAGCGTAGGCATGCTGTTAAATATTGGCGAAATTTTCCATAACATCGGTTTAGTGTTGTTGATTTTAGTCGGATTCGTTTTATTTAAAGCAGCTGTCGTCGCTTTAGTAGTGAGGTTCGTCAAATACGAAACTGGCGTGGCCATTCGCACTGGTTTGATTTTGGCGCAAGCAGGTGAATTTAGTTTTGTTATTTTGGCGCTAGGCGTAGAACAAAAACTCGTTAGTGGTCCAGCGCTGCAACTGATTCTTGCGGCCGCATTACTTTCCATGGTCATTGCACCTTTTCTTATTCAATACAATGGTCGTATCGCAAGGCGCTTGGTACGTAGCTACAGCCGCAATAGTGGCCAAGTGGTGCAAGACATAGATGATGTTGGCAAGCATTTTCATAACCACGTGATTATTTGTGGCTATGGGCGTAGCGGCCAGTATTTAGGGCGGTTTTTAAAAGAAGAGAACATCCCTTTTGTTGCGCTAGATATTGACCCGTCAAGGGTTTTAGAAGCTGCCACTGCCGGTGAAAACGTCATGTTTGGCGATGCCGCACGTCGCGTAGTGCTAGAAGCCGCAGGCGGTGCACGTGCTAAAGCATTGGTCATCAGTTATGCCGACAACCGCGCTGCCATGAAGATATTGCATATTGTGCAAGAAAGCTACCCGCAATTGCCAGTTATAGTGCGCACGGTAGACGATACTAATATGGAAGCTTTGCGTGCCGCCGGCGCAACTGAAGTAGTGCCTGAAATTTTAGAAGGTAGTTTAATGCTAGCTTCACACGCGCTTATGTTGCTAGGCGTGCCACTTAATCG
>JBEDKX010000145.1:0-3630 GCA_041171965.1 Pseudomonadota bacterium
ATATTATTTTTGCTCACCATAAGTTTGCTTTGGACTGACGCTCAACTACACATTGCTGCTAAAGCACTCGCAAAGCATGCAAAACTGCTTGAAGTACTATTACTAATTAGTCTTATTAGGACTGTTAAACAGGCATCGATTGGAATCATCGCTTTCCTAACTGGTCAAGTATTTTTGTTAATTATTTCATATTTACTTGCAGCAGGGTTAGTAATACCTTGGGCTAATCAATCAGGCGGCCGGAACGTTGTTTTTTCTAGCTACCTTGATCAGTCAATAATGCTAGCAACAACGTCAGCTTTGTTTTGGCATCTAAAAAACTCGCTACCGGTGCCCAAGTGGATAACAGGGCTTCTTGCTATCGCATCCTTAGCAAACGTTTTTCTGTTTCTTGATGGGCGTAGTGGATATGCAGTGGGCCTTGTAGTATTGGGACTAGCTGCTATGTGGTTAATGCCAAAAAAAATACGCCTGATGGCACTATTTGGTGTTCCAACTATCGTCCTCTTGCTGCTCTTTATTGGATCCAACCATCTTCAAGAAAGAGCATCAAAAATTTTCTTTGAGGCCCAGGACTATGGAGCAAACGGAAAAATAGAAAGCTCTTCAGGATGGCGACTACATGCTTGGCGCCGGTCAGTTGAAGCGATTGCGGAAAAGCCGTTGATTGGACACGGCGTAGGCAGTTGGACAACGACCATAAAAAGAATTGAAGGAGAGAAAGCCAATATTATTTTCGGAGAAGGCCTAGCAAGCAATCCACATCAAGAATACTTACTTTGGGGGGTTGAACTTGGTGTTTTGGGTTCAATTCTTTTGATGTTTTTAATTTATTGCATTATCCGTGATGCTTTAAATTTTGAAAAATCGATTTCACGTGCAACAATATCCGTTGCCCTTGCAATGGGCGTAGCTTGCTCTTTCAACTCAGCTTTGTATGACTCCATGATTGGCGACTTTTTTTGTATTGCGCTTGGACTATTAATGGCGCTAGGAATTAGAAAAAATGCGGCAGAAAAAAATAATATTGTTTCTGGATAGATATCAGTTAGCTATAGAATAGTACACTTATAAATGAGTTTATTTCACAGACTTCGCAGATTATGGCCTTACTTCGGTAGGTTAAGAAAAATCTGGGGAATGGTAGCGATAGGTGCACTTATTGGCGCTGCCACAGAGCCATTGATTCCGGCACTTTTGAAACCACTTTTAGATCGTGGATTCCAGCAAGGCCTACTTGAAATATGGACGGTTCCTGTTTCTATTTTGTTACTTTTTGGCATCCGAGGTGCTGCTGGATATGTTTCGCAAATAGGTTTGGCAAAAATAACTAATCATGGCTTGATGATTCTTCGTCAGGATATGTTTAATAAAATCCTTACGTCTGACTTAGATATTTTTAACAAAAATAGCTCAAGTTCGTTATCAAACACATTGGTTTATGAGGTTCAAACAGGAGCCCAACAGTTAATAAATTCATTATTAAGTCTTACGCGAAATAGTTTAACTGCATTAGCGCTCACTGGCTATTTATTTTATCTCAATTGGAAACTTACGTTGATTGTCGCTGCAGTTTTTCCAGCTGTTGCGTATGTGATGCGAGTGCTAACACGGCGTCTGCATCAACTCGCCAAATCAAATCAATCTGCAACCGATAATTTGGCTTACGTTGTTGAAGAAAATATTCTTACACATCGAGACATACGCTTGTATGGTGCACAAAAATCTCAATCAGAACGATTTAAAGTGCTTAGTGAGTCATTAAACCAAATTGCAATAAAATCAACGATTGCTGGGGCTGCAATGACTCCTCTGACACAAATGCTTGCTGCAGTGGCATTATCTGCAGTTATTTCTATAGCTCTGATACAAAGTGCAAGTATTGGTACATCAGTTGGCGACTTTGTAGCTTTTGTAACTGCAATGTTAATGATCATTGCACCAATTCGACAGCTGTCCGAAGTGTCCAGTCCTATTACCCGTGGTCTAGTCGCGTTGGAACGTGCTTTAGATCTCATTGAATCAACCCCAAATGAATCTGAAGGAAACTTTAACAAAGACCGAGCAGATGGCCGTATCCAGCTATCTAAGATTTTTGTAAGCTACTCAGAGGATTCTGAACCGGCGCTTCGATCGATCGACCTTGTTATTGAAACAGGAGAAACAGTAGCACTGGTGGGCTCATCAGGTTCAGGAAAGACAACTTTAGCGAATCTACTACCGCGATTTGTTGACATCACGTCAGGTAGTATTTCAGTAGATGGACATGACATCAGAGACTGGCAACTTCAATCATTAAGAAATCAGATTTCATTTGTCAGCCAAAATGTACTTTTGATAAATGACAGTATTTCTAGAAATGTTGCACTTGGTAGTGAGGTTGATAGATTAAAAGTAATTCAATGTCTACAAGCTGCTAATCTTTCAGATTTCTTAGAGAAGCTGCCGCTAGGCATCGATACAGAGGTTGGTCACAATGCCATGCAGCTATCAGGTGGGCAACGTCAGCGCCTGGCCATCGCCCGAGCACTGTACAAAGATGCGCCCATTCTGATACTCGACGAAGCAACATCCGCATTGGATACAGAGTCTGAACGAGCAGTGCAAGAAGCCCTTGAGCGTCTGATGCGCAATAGAACGACCCTAGTCATCGCTCATCGACTCTCTACCGTTCACCATGCCAATCGCATTGTGGTGATGGATGCAGGGAAAATCGTAGAAACTGGCAGTCATTTAGAGTTGATACAGCTCGGCGGTCAATACGCTCGGCTTTATCAACTAGGGCTACGTGACAACTCGAATGATTCAATTTGACAAGTAAATAGCCTCTTGCCTCACGGCAATGGCAGACCAAAGGTATGAGCGAGCAAATGTTAGCGCCGAGGTGGACAGCAACTCGGCTGCTGCTGCACTCTTGAAGACAGTACCGACGGCCTTCGCAAGCTCATTGGCATCAAGAGGATTAGTTAAAACCAAAGCGTTTACCTTATCAGTCAATAATTGTGCTACCCCACAATACTTAGCACTACTTACGATCACCGGCAATCCATAGGCCATGGCTTCAAGAACGACCATGGCAAAGGTATCCTCTAGTGTGGGGTGTGCCAAGCAATTAGCCGCTATAAATGCGTCTCTGACATCAAGAAGCGACCCAAGAAAGAATACAGACTGCTCTAGTCCTAATTCTTTGACAGCATCTCTAAAAAAGACAATCTGCGATGCGTTGCCCACCACCACAAGGTAATAGTTTGTAGGCAATTTTTTCAGTGATTCAAGCAGTGTGGGAAGTCCCTTCTTGCGATAGTCATTGGCAACAAACAAAATGCAAGAGCCCTCGGTAGGCAAACCTAGCCGTGCACGAGCGGCTTTCCTTTCTTCATCACTGGCAGAGCCGAGCACACGCTTAACCCCAGGTGTGATAACCGACATGGCTGACCTAGCTTTAGGATAGGTCGCAGCCATGATGGCCATCAAACTAGGCGAGGTGAGCACAATCGTTCGACCGTCGCGTACGTCATAGCGCAGATGCTCCATGTACAAGTAGCTTAGCAAACGCGGGCTAGTGACAACCTTGAGCCAGCGCAGGGCCAGTCGCCAGCCCGAACGACCGACGAACAGGTTGTATTTAAT
>JBEDKX010000146.1:0-3620 GCA_041171965.1 Pseudomonadota bacterium
GCTTCCGGGTCAAACATGTCGAAGTGCACTCCGGGCCTCAATTTATTAAAGTATCTGACCACGCAATTCTCACGGCAACATTAAATAGAATATGACGCACTTTGTCGGTGGAAATCAGCTTACACTATTGCGCAATGGTGCGGAATATTTCCCTGCACTTGAAGCCGCTATTGAATCGGCGCAACATGAAATTCACTTACAAAGCTATATATTTGCAGCCGATGCGACTGGCATTCAGATTGGAAATTTACTGAAGAAAGCAGCACTTCGCGGCGTAATGGTCAACGTGTTGCTGGATGGATTTGGCTCCAAAGATTTACCACCATCATTTGTAAAAGAATTACAGCTCGCCAATGTGCAAGTCATGTTTTATCGACCAAAAATATCGCCGTGGACGCTCAAAAAAAACAGATTAAGGCGCTTACATCATAAAATAATTGTCATCGACTGTAAAATTGGCTTTATTGGTGGGATTAATATTATCGACGACTTTGATGTACCAAATCGCACACCCAACAACGTCCCACCACGCATTGATTATGCGGTTCGGATAGAAGGTAATTTAGTCCCAACGATCGCATTAAACGTTGATAAGCTTTGGCGTCACACGTCATGGGCGCATTTACGCGCATTAGATACAGATAACACAACACTCCCTAAAAATAAGTTAATACGTATCGATAAACTAAAACACAGCAATCATGGCACTAAAGCGGCACTGGTATTACGAGACAATATGCTACATAGGCGTGATATTGAGGAGGCTTACTTAACCGCAATTGCGCAGGCACAATCAGAAATAATTATCGCAAATGCCTACTTCGTGCCAGGTAGAAGATTCAGACAGGCCTTACTGGATGCAACCAAACGAGGTGTCAATGTAAAGCTTCTGCTGCAAGGTCGTATGGAGTATTTCTTAATGTTTGCCACCCATGCGTTTTATAGTGACTTTCTAAAGAATGGCATTGAGATTTACGAATATCGTAAAAGCTTTATGCATAGTAAAGTCGCGGTCATCGATCAGCATTGGGCGACAGTAGGTTCTTCAAATATCGATCCATTCAGCCTTTTTCTAGCGAGAGAGGCTAATCTGCTGGTAAAAAATACCATGTTTGCAACAGAACTACGCACCGATGTTTTAGCATCGATTCGAACTGGCGCGCATCAAATTTCTCCACAGGAATGGTCACGAGGCACTCTCGCAAAACGACTTTCCTCTTGGCTTGCATATGGATTGGTGCGCTGGTTTTTGGGATTGATTGGTCATTCTAACGAGCAATAAAAAACCCGCCTTTAAGCAAACTGATACAGTTCTTAAAAGCGGGTAGTTTAATAAATAATATTTCTTAAATAACATTTTTAAAGTAACTTAATTATTGTTATTAAGCTTCTAAACTACTTATTTTATAAATTATTTGCTTATTTTAATCGGTACGTACAAAGTATTTTCAGCGCGCTGGACTAAAACAGCAACCGTTTTACCGACAGCAACATTATTCAATTGCTTATTAAATTGCTCCAAACTTTGTATTTCACTGTTATTTAAACCCAGTATCACATCACCTCGGCGTATTCCTGCTTGGGCTGCCGCACCCATGCTATCGATGACCAATAAGACATTTTTACCGCTAAGTTTTTTCTTTTGTTGTGGTGTAAGTTCTTTAAGTATTAAGCCAATTTTATTGGCTTCTGCCTTGGCTGCAGGCCTATTACTTTGTGCTGCTTCAGCCGATTCAGATGGCATTTCACCGACGCCTATATTCAACGTTTTTGCGCTACCTTTACGCAATATCTCTACGACCGCAATTTTTCCTGGCTTGCTTGCACCTACAGCTCTTGGTAAGTCAGCTGAAGTTATAATAGCTTTACCATCGAACTTGGTAATGACATCACCAGCTTCTAAACCACCTTTGTCGGCAGGACCATTTTTCTCGACACCAGCCACTAAAGCGCCATTGGTATTTTTCATACCAAAAGACTCTGCGAGATCTTTAGTCAACTCCTGAATGGCGATACCTAACCAACCGCGGGTTACTTTTCCTGATGATTTTAATTGATTAGAAACATCAATCGCAACATCGATTGGAATCGCAAATGAAAGCCCCATAGAACCACCACTACGGCTGTAAATTTGTGAATTAATACCAACCACTTCACCCGCCAAATTGAATAATGGCCCTCCAGAGTTGCCTGGATTAATTGCTACATCAGTTTGTATAAACGGTACGAAATTTTCTTGTGGTAAGGCCCGGCCTTTGGCGCTTACAATGCCCGCTGTCATGGTGTTTTCCAAGCCAAACGGAGAACCGATTGCTGCCACCCATTCGCCCACCTTAAGTTTACTTGGTTCACCCACAGTGACTTTGGGTAATCCTGTTGCTTCAATTTTAACCAACGCAACATCGGTGCGCTTATCTGCGCCTATAATTTTTGCCTTAAACTCTCGCTTATCAAATAACTTAACGATTACTTCATCAGCTTCACTGACCACATGAGCATTAGTTAATATATAGCCGTCACTGCTAATGATAAAACCTGAACCTAGCGATTGAGACTTATAGTCTGGTGGGGGCGTGCCATTTTGGCCAGGAGATCCCGGCATTCCTGGCATATTTGGAATGCCAAATCGTTTAAAAAACTCCTGTAATTGCTCATCATCTGGCATGCCAGGCATAGCCATTGCTGCAGCCTCGGTGCGTACGTTTTGCGTTACACTGATATTGACGACTTCAGCGCCATGCTTTTCAGCAAGATCAGTAAAATCAGGTAAGCTTTGTGCGTTTACATTTAAATTAAATCCAGAAATCAAGCCAAAAGTGACAATGGCAATCCAAACTTTTATCATTTATTGACCTCGTTTAGTTTAAGATTTTTTAACATCGACATTAAATACGGTTGTTTTTGTAATCTGGACATTATTATTATCGCTGACTACGTCTTCTGCATGACGTAATATGACGGCGTAAGCTTGGGTATTCAAGTACTGACCGTTCTTACGTGTTAAATACCTTTTTACCCACAAAAACCCCAAGACTAATCCTAATGCCGCACTCAAAATAACCAAAAATTCGTTCTTGAGAAAGCTGTCTGCCAATACAGCACCAATTAACATGGCCAACAATGGCAGTACATAGAGTAAAAATACTGAATTTAGCATGGTGTGTTCATCGATACCGACCACCACGCTGTCGCCGACATTTGCATGAATAGAATTTTCAGCCTCGAACGCGTGACTTTTATGACCTAGCAATTTACCCCAAGTCGCGTTACCACAACCACGTTTTTGCCCACATAAACTACACGCTGTGCGACGTTCTATTTCAAGTGTGACACGACTGTTAACGCAACTGGTAACAACGGCATATTCTTCTATCATTTTAAGAGTTTACTTTAAAAATAATTAATCTAATTAAATTACTTCTTAAAAAAAACTGCATTTGCCAATTGTGCCACCGTAGCTTCTGGCACTTCACCCACGACCGTTATTTGATAGCCGTTACTCACGCTAGAATAAAAGCTTGTACCGCCAGCAAGCTTACGGCCTGTTCTAGGTTTGATGTTTTTGCTAAGCGGCTCAATGAACAAGGAAACCGAAGCTAATCCATCAGAGAATACTAAAT
>JBEDKX010000147.1:0-5345 GCA_041171965.1 Pseudomonadota bacterium
GGCCAACACACTAAATGAGGCTAATAATATTAAGCTGCTTAATAAATTTTTCACTGACAACATTTTCATTTTTAATGGTCCTTTTAACTTTTTAAACTTTTCTTTTAACTTCGCTGCTGTTTTAGCGCGTACTAATTATGACTGTCACGCAATAAAAAACGCATGGCGATTAGTTTGGCTGACAATCATGCGTTAAATTATAACGAGGAATTGAACGATAGACCGTCACAAATCCTATTGGTTTTCGTTATTCACTTTTATTAAATCAGCTTTAAAGCCATTTTTTAATAAATCATTTTTTGTTTTGTTGATTTGCTCTAAATCTTTTAGCGGGCCAACACGCACGCGGTGCATCACACCTTTGTCTGCAATGCTGGCAGTTTGTACTAAAGCTTCAAAGCCTTGTAAGGCTAATTTAGCTTTCATATTATCGGCTTCTTCACTGGTTTGAAAAGCGCCTACCTGTAAATAATAACTTTTTTGAACGACAGGTTCTTGTGCGCTTTCTTTAAGCTTACTTTCTTCTTCTTTGCTGACTGCGCTCTCACTGCCAGGCAAAATATTATAAAAATCAAAGCGCGTCTTATCCTCTTTATTCGCAGCGCTGCCATCAGTCGCGTTCGGATTGGCATCAGTTGGCAAAGCGCTGCTGTCTGCGTCCGCCGCTTTAGCATCTGCTTTAGCGTTATCTTGGATTTTATCTGAAATAGATTTTCCGGTGTCAGGGTTAGACTGGCTAGCAAATGGGCTTTCGCCACCTTTGATATACATCACCACGCTAAGTGATGCGGCAACACCTAGTAAAAAACCTATCAACAAACCGGTTAAAAAAGGATTGCCTTTTTTTGCTGGTTTTGACCGCTCATTGCTTGGTTTGTAATCTCTACTCATCACTAATTTAATCCTTACATTCTTTCTTTGGCAGCAACGCCAAGTAAATCTAAACCATTTTTAAGAACTTGCTGTGTCGCGCTAATTAAGCTTAAGCGTGCAAGTTTGAGGGCTTCGTCATCGATTAAAAACTTATATTCATTGTAATAACTATGTAAATCGCTGGCGAGTTCTTTCAGATAATTAGCAATTACGTGTGGCGCTAACTCTGTTGCTGCGTTGGCCACTGTTTCAGGATAAGTGCTTAAGCGCTGCATTAATGCTGTTTCATGTGGATTAGTCAGTGGGCTTAAATCTACATCTTTTAGCTTTGTAATATCGGCGCCTTGATTTAACCATTGTGCTAGCACGCTGCAAATACGCGCATGCGCGTACTGAATATAAAATACAGGATTATCGTTGGTTTGTGCACGGGCTAAATCAATATCAAATACTAATTGTGAATCAGATCTACGTGCGGCCAAGAAATAACGTGTGGCATCACAGCCAACTTCTTCAATTAAATCACGCAAAGTCACATAACTGCCGGCGCGTTTAGACAGTTTTACTTCTTCACCGCCACGCATTACCGTTACCATTTGGTGCAATACATAATCAGGCCAAGCGGCTGGAATGCCCACATCTAAAGCCTGCAAGCCTGCGCGTACGCGAGTAATCGTGCTGTGATGGTCGGCGCCCTGCTCGTTAATCACACGCACAAAACCACGATTCCATTTATCCGCATGGTAAGCAACGTCAGGCACAAAATAAGTGTAGCCACCATCACTCTTACGCATGACGCGGTCTTTGTCATCGCCAAAATCAGTCGTTTTAAGCCAAAGCGCATTATCCAGCTCGTAAGTATGGCCGCTGTTAATTAAGGCCTGTACGGTTTGCTCTACTTTGCCGTTGGCATACATTGCGCTTTCTAGTGAAAACACATCAAATTCAATTTGAAAGGCTTTTAAATCCAAATCTTGCTCATGGCGCAAATAGGCGACGGCAAAACTACGCATAGACTCAAGATTATTAATGTCACCGCTAGCCGTGACTTCAATGTCATCTGCCACCACGGTATGTTTGGCTAAATAAGCGGCGGCAATATCATTGATATATTCACCGCGGTAACCGTTTTCAGGAAAACTCTCATGTTCAACGGCAATACCTTTGCAGCGAGCCAATACAGAAACAGTCAGATTATCAATCTGCGCACCGGCATCGTTGTAATAAAATTCACGCGTAACATCCCAACCATTCGCATCAAGCAAACGTGCTAAACAATCCCCTACGGCCGCGCCGCGACCATGACCGACATGCAACGGGCCAGTTGGATTGGCTGAAACGAATTCCACTTGTACTTTTTGCGGCTGGCCATTTTCATCTTGGCCATTGTTATTGCGGCCATATTGCGCGCCAGCAGTTAAAATGTCCTTCACCACCACTTGTTGAGATTGCGCGCTTAAAAAGAAGTTAATAAAACCGGCGCCAGCAATTTCAGTTTTAGCAATATATTCGCTGGGCGGTAAAGCTTCAATGATTTGCGTGGCAATCGTGCGTGGATTTTGTTTTAGCGGTTTAGCCAATGCTAACGCTAGGTTGGTAGCAAAATCACCATGCTCGGCAGATTTCGGGCGCTCAAGCAAAATGTTAAACTCTGTACTCTCTGGCGCGCCATTTTTTTGAATAATAGTTTTTGCGGCAATAGCCAGTAATTGGGTAAGATGTGCTTTCAAAACAAATGTGCGCTTAAGTGAATATTTAAGGGTGCTATTTTAACCTAACTGGCCAGCTGTTTTATATTTCTTTGATTGTTTGCTGTGTATCATTGCTTGCCGGCTATTATTGTTTGATAATCAATCGGCTAAGCCTAAATAAACCTTCTAATAAGCCCTAAAATAATTGCCAAAATTCATCCTAAAAGTTGCCTTAGACCTACCGTTAGATCGCTTATTTGATTACTTGAGCGGCGGCAAAGTGGCTAAAGTTGGCCAGCGCGTATTAGTGCCGTTTGGCCGTCGTAGCCAAATAGGTGTGGTGGTCGGTGTTGCCGACACCAGCGAGTTTGCCATTGAAAAACTAAAGCAAGTCACGCAAGTATTTAGTGATGAATTGCCGCTAGATGCCGAAACTTTAAATTTAGTAAAGTTTAGTGCCGATTATTACCAATATCCTTACGGACAAGCCTTATTGTCGGCCTTGCCAGCGCGCTTAAGGCAAATTGCACCGGCGGTGTCGCGTAAGCAATATGCCTATCAGCTGACAGCATTAGGTCGGCAGCTAGAGATTGAAAGCCTTCCTAAAAAACAGTTAGTCACACGCCGCGTATTAGCTGCTTTGCAAGCGAGTACATCGCTGACAGAAGCTGCCCTAGATGAAATTTCTAGCAGCGCACGTAAAGTAGCAAAGCAGTTGGTGGTAGACGGTTGGGCGAGCAGTTTACAAGTGCAGGCGGGTGTTAAAACCTTGGCGGTTGGGCTGGCCACAGCCACTAGCAAAGAGCCAGAACTCAACGCAGAGCAAGCTTCTGCGGTAACGCAGATTGTTCAAGCGGCAGCAACATTTAAAGCTTGGCTGTTACATGGCATTACCGGCAGCGGTAAAACTGAAGTTTACATACGTCTCATGCAGCACGTTTTACAAAATAATGACGCGCAAGTATTAGTGCTGGTGCCAGAAATAAATTTAACACCACAGTTGGAAGCACGCTTTCGTAGTCGCTTGCCAAATTTTCCGTTACAGTAACCTTAGCGAGAGCGAGCGCTTACATCATTGGCAATTAGCGCAATCTGGCGCAGCCAAAATTGTCATCGGTACGCGGCTTTCTATTTTTACGCCTTTGCCGAATTTAAAGCTCATTATTATTGATGAGGAGCATGATAGCTCTTACAAGCAGCAAGATAGCATGCGTTATCACGCGCGTGATGTTGCCTTGGTGCGAGCCAAACGGCTGAACATTCCGGTGGTGCTAGGTTCGGCCACGCCTGCGCTGGAGAGCTGGCATAACGCCACCGCGATTAAATCGTCAGCCAATCCAGCACAGAGCAATAAATACCATTTACTTAGCCTGAACCAGCGGGCAGTAAGCGCCGCACAATTGCCGCATATTGATTGCATAGACACGACCAAAGTTAACTTGCAGCAGGGCTTAACGCCACAGTTAATTGCCGCACTCAAATTACGTTTGGCGCGTAAAGAACAAAGTTTATTGTTCATTAATCGGCGTGGTTATTCGCCGGTTTTATTATGCTCGGCTTGCCATTGGATAGCGCCTTGTATGCGATGCAGTAGCAAGCTGGTGGTGCATTTGGGTCAGCGAAAATTGCGTTGTCATCATTGTGGGCATGAGCAAAAAATTCCTAATCAATGCCCGAGTTGTGGCAATGCCGATTTGCATCCAACTGGCCACGGCACGCAAAGGTTGGAACAAACGCTGGCGCAACTATTGCCAACGGCCAGAATTGCTAGGGTAGATCGCGATAGCACCAGCCGTAAAGATGCCTTGGTGGAAATTTTAGATAAAGTACACAATCAGGAAATTGACATTTTGGTTGGCACGCAAATGCTTGCCAAAGGTCATGATTTTCCTAATTTAACGCTAGTGGGCGTAGTCGATACTGACAGTGCGCTGCATAGCCCAGATTTTCGTGCGAGTGAGCGCCTGTTTGCCCAGTTGATGCAAGTGGCTGGTCGCGCTGGTCGGGCGGATAAAGCCGGTCAGGTGATTATTCAGACGCAGTTTCCTGAGCATGAATTGTTTAACGCTTTGCGCACGCAAGATTACGTCACTTACGCTAATTCTCTGTTGCTAGAGCGCGAGCAAGTGCAGTTTCCGCCTTATGTTTTTACCGCTTTATTGCGTGCAGAAGCGAATGATTATGCGCTGGTGCAACAATTTCTGCAGCACGCATTTGTCTTGGCGCGTAGCTTGACTGAGCAAGTATTGGTCTACGATCCAGTGCGTCCGCAAATGGAGCGTTTAAAAGGCATGGAACGCGGTCATCTATTAATGCAGGCGACTAGCCGCCCAGTGCTACAGCATTTACTGAAGAATTTGCTTGCTCAGTTACGCGGAAAAGCGATAGCGGCTAAGGTGCGATGGGCGGTTGATGTGAATCCGCTGGATTTTTAAACGACTATTTTTAAATGACTATTGTCGTGCGCTACATTTAACTTTCACCGCGTTGTTTTTATAACTTCACTTTGAAAGCTTTGCTTTTACAGCTTCGCTTGTATTGGCTACGCTTGTGTCATTTAATTCACACGCCATTACCATGATCAGCGCCGGCAAACGAATCTATATCATGTGTTTGAATGGAATCTTCATCCGACAACTCTGACTCGTCTGTTTCAATGGATTTAAGCACATCATTGCCGCATAAAAAACCGCGTTGTCTAGCGTTTTGTGCATTTGCATCTTCGATAGACTGAGGCTCGCCATCAATATTATGTTCCACATCAGTTGTTAGGTTTTGTAG
>JBEDKX010000148.1:0-3603 GCA_041171965.1 Pseudomonadota bacterium
TATTGGCCCTTTACTAGTAAAGGTGCTTAGTTTGTCTATCATATGGCTACTAAATGCAGTTGGTTATCTGGTTTCTTATGTCGCCATCAAGCGCGGCTACTCTAAAGATGTGCTTACTTATCGCGCTGTTACTATTTCGCTAATCACGGGTATCGTCATCGGTTTTATTCTGGCTAACCTGCTAAATTAAATTTGTGATTTGAATTAATATTTAAACGACAGGTTTAAAGCAACTCAATATGTTCATCACCACCATAAAACAATCTAAGCACGTTCAAAATTTAGTTCTCCACATGTTAAAGGTGCGTGACTTTTTTCCAGCCATTTTCTTTTTTGGTGGTTTTGCTTGGGATGCCTTCACCATAGGCCGTAACGTAGCGGCGCAAGATTTATTTATCTTTGCGGCTTATTTAGCTATGGCAGGTTTGATTCTTTATCTTATAGGTAGGCCGAGTTATGTTTTAGCTGATTCGACTAACTTACCAAGCTGGCTAGCTAAAATTTATATACGTTTTAATCTTTCTAAATATCACTGGCCTAACTTTCCTTATTTTTTATTGCAGTTCATTTACGGTAACTTATTAAGCTCTCTTTTTATTTTATATTTCAAAAGCGCCAGCCATTGGTTGGCCTGGCTAATGTCATTATTGTTAGGCGCCATGTTGGTTGGCAATGAGTATTTAGAAGATGAATATAAACGCTTCACTTTAAGCTGGGCGCTATTTGGTTTTTGTGCGATGTTATTGTTTAACTTTGCCTTGCCATTTTTAATCGGCAGTATTCACCCGATTTGGTTTTATTTAAGTACATTAATGGGCTTAGGTGCTGCGCATTGGCTATACAAAAATACACCTAATCATTTCGGTAGCATTGTCCCAGTTTGGTTAATTGCCGCAGGGTTAATGTTTGCTTATGCTGCAGATATGATTCCACCAGTACCACTAGTGAAGCGCGATATTGCGGTGGCTTACTCACTTAATAAAGTGAATGGCGATTATCAGTTGTCACAGCAACCGTCAGATTGGTGGGTATTTTGGCGTAAAACCAGCACTGATTTAGAAATTACAGCAGGCCAGCGCGTTTATTGCATTTCATCAGTTTTTGCACCATCTGGCTTAAATACCAAGCTCTACCATCGCTGGCAGTTTTACGATAAGAAACAAGGCTGGGTAACACAATCGCACATTGGTTTCACCTTGGCTGGCGGCCGCTACAACGGTTTTAGAGGATACACTTATAAACAGAATTTACAGCCAGGCCAATGGCGTGTGGCGATAGAAACTGAAAGTGAGAAAACCGTCGCGGTTTATGATTTTAGAATTAAAACTGTTTCGGTAGCACCAACATCCATTATGCAATTATTCTAAAAGCTACTCCGTAGCAATGGGCTACTTAATGAAGTATGCAAGACTTGATAGAACATGCTGGAATGTCCCTATTTTTGTTCGCAAGCGAGTACTAATTTAAACGATACTATGCTACTGTAATTCAAATGCATTACACAGGAGCTTTAAATGAAAACTGCCACCATCCCAGCTTTACGTGTTGAACCTCAACTAAGAGCCGCCGCAGAAGGTGTGCTTGCCAATGGTGAAACACTTTCAAGCTTTGTAGAAGAATCTTTACGCGCTAATATTGAACGGCGTTTGTACAGCCAAGCCTTTATTAGCCGCGGCATTGCCTCGCGTGACGAAGCTAAAGCCACACAAGAATACTATTCAGCCGACAGTGTGCTGGCTGAGTTAGATGCCATCTACCAGCAAGCCCTCAAGCAAGCTTAGTAAGCGCTGGTTTTGAGCTATCAAATTAGATTCACTAAAGTAGCGCGTGAAGACCTAAAACGCTTATACGGCTTTTTAGCAGAGCGCGATATTCAGGCCGCCAAGCACGCACTGCAAGCCATTAACAAAGCTATTGAGCTACTAGCCACATTCCCTTTTACCTGTAGAAAAGCCAACGCAGATAGCCCGTTTTTAAGAGAACTTCTCATCACCTTTGGCGCCAGCGGTTATGTGGCATTGTTTGAAATAGAAGAAAATAATTGCGTCACCATTTTAGCGGTAAGACATCAGCGTGAAGATGATTACCTTTAAAGTAATTTTAATTGCGTACCAACATTGATTAAATAAAAGAAAAAGAATTATGCCTTCACTCAATTGGTTCGGTAAAGAAGCTATCACTCAACACCACAAACAGGTGCTGTTTAGAATGTTGCAACCGCTGGCTGAACTCAGCTGCGGTGAGGCAACTTTACACTGGTTTATTGCCGTTAAAAAGACACTTTTTTCCTGTCATCGGCAATCTAAAATCAGGTGGTGAAGAGTTTAACTGCGCTGAATATATTGCGAATCAGCTAGACGGCATTGAATGGTGGGTGCGAAACGTAGAGAAAAAGCCCAATTCATTTTGGCTACAAACCGCTAGCGATAAATTTTACCCAGACTTTGTGATTAAAATGCAAAGCGGTTTGATTGTTGCATTGGAATATAAGGGCGCGCATATCGCTGAGAGTCGCGACAGCGAGGAAAAGAAAAAATAGGTGAATTATGGGCTCGTCGTAGTGAAGGGAAATGCTGTTTTGTATGGGTGGAAAAAGAGCAGTTTAGTTTAATTAAAGAGGCAATAAGCAGGTTTTAGTGTTGGTGAGTGGCTTGCATACGGCCGATAACGCTGCGCTCATCCGCCCTACGTTGAGTTTAATCTACGGAAATGAATGGAAGAATAATGCAAATTAAGTGTCCGCATTGCAGCAAAGAGAATCGCTTGCCTGGCAGCAAATTAGGTGCTAGCCCTATTTGTGGTGCTTGCCGTATGGGTTTGTTATCGGCGCCTATCGTGCTTAATCAGGCCAATATTGATGAAGTATTGTCGCAGCAAATGTTACCAGTAATGATAGACTTTTGGGCGCCTTGGTGTGGCCCTTGCAAATCGTTTGCGCCTACATTTAAAGCAAGCGCAGGCAAATTTGCCAACCAAGTAATCTACGCCAAAGTAGATACCGAAACCGAGCAAATGTTGGGGGCTAAATACAACATTAGATCGATACCGACTTTAGTTTACTTTTGGAAAGGTAAAGAACTTGGTCGCGTAAGCGGTGCTTTAGCACCCGAGCAATTAAACGATTTAACTGAGAAGCTTATTCGGTCGATTATTTAGTTGTTTAGCGTGTGAGTTAAATCCTAATGTTTATCATCAGAATGAGACATCAACTTATCAATATAAGCAATGGCAACCGCTGATAACACAAAAGTCATGTGGATGACGGTTTGAGCGATGAGGACTTTATCACTCAAGTTTTCAGCATTGATGAAAGTTTTGAGTAAATGTATCGATGAAATGCCAATAATTGCAGTGGCTAATTTGACTTTAAGTAGGTTAGCGTTTACGTGAGATAACCAATCTGGTTCATCTGGATGCCCCTCTAAATTCAGGCGAGACACAAAGGTCTCATAGCCACCCACAATTACCATAATTAATAGATTTGAAATCATCACTACGTCAATTAAACCTAATACAATCAACATGATGTCTGCTTCTACAAGGTGCGCAGCTTTACCAACTAAGTGGACTAATTCAAGTCCAAAAAAGTAAACATACACCGCT
>JBEDKX010000149.1:0-3588 GCA_041171965.1 Pseudomonadota bacterium
GGCGTAAGGTTTCTGGTGCCTCGGCAAAGCCTAATGTTTGCAAAACTAATATTGCCTCTTGCTCAATCAAGGCGCCATTCCAGATGGATTTTTCAAGGTCCAGGGCTTCGTGACTGGTGTTTGCATCGCTAAAGGTTGCATCAAAATGTTGTTGTACTTGCTGACGATAATGATTTAATTGAGCTAAAAATTCCTGCCAGCCATAGCCTTCAACTTGGTTGAGGTTCATGGCCTTTGCAATGCGCGCTTTGGCTTCGTCTGATTTTGGTAATTCTTGCGTCTGCGCATCTTCTACATACATCAATCTATGTTCTAAATTTCTCAAAAAAACATAAGCTTCAGTCAGTTCAGAGACGGTTTTTTCTGGTAACAAACCTTTAGTTTCAAGTAAATCAAGCACGGCTAAAGTCGGTTTTATTTGCAAACTGACATCTTGGCCACCACGTATTAACTGAAATACTTGGGCAATAAATTCAATCTCACGAATGCCGCCACGACCAAGCTTAATATTGTCGTGCATGCCTTTGCTATTTACATCGCGCTGAATTTGGATTTTTAAATCACGCATACTGGCGAAAGCACCAAAATCTAAATATTTACGAAATACAAAGGGTTTTAATAAATGAGAAACTTGCTTGCCGCCAGTGACTTCCTGGCCTTTAATCCAAGCATAGCGTTCCCATTCACGACCGTTATTTTGGTAGTAATCCTCTAACGCATCTAAATTAGATACCAATGCGCCTTCGCTACCAAATGGCCGCAAACGCATATCTACTCTAAATACAAAACCATCTTCGGTAATTTCATCAATGGTGGCGATGAGTTTTTTAGCTAAACGGGTAAAAAACTCTTGGTTACTAATTGGCACTTCACTTTTAGTCTGACCTTCCGCCGCATAGGCAAAAATAAGATCAATATCAGAAGAAACATTCAGCTCACGACCGCCTAGCTTTCCCATGCCAATAACAATAAAACTTTGTGCAATGTCATTTTGATCGACAGGTTGGCCATATCGCTCAACTAACCAACTATTTAAGTAATCAATCGACGTGTTAATCACACACTCAGCCAAGTGCGTAGTGGTACGCATCACTTCATGCAGTCCACCGGCGGCTGAACCGGCCAAACCATTCAAATCTCGCACAATAATGCGCGCCATGACTTGCTGGCGTAAGAGTCGTACCGCAAGTTTTAATGAAATTTCATCCACAATTTCTTGTCGTGACAAAAAATGTTGCATATCACTCAACAAATACTCTTGATGTAGATTTACTAGCAAATCATTGAGTAATCCAGCATCTTTTGTAAATAACCTCCTAACAAAAGGGCTGCAACTTATCGCATGGCGCACATAAGCTTCATCGCTAGACGGGGCGCGGTTTTCAGATAACAAATTATCGAGTGATAGCATAGTTTTTTTAAGGTAATATGACGATTAACATTTAATTACAAATCAAACTTTACAAGTACAAATTAAGTTTTAACAAACCTAATTATAAAAGTATAAAAGCAATTTAAGGGGATTTTAAGCATGTCAATTGAGTCAGTTCTTCAAGAAAGCCGTGTTTTTGCACCAAGTGCAGAATTTGTAAAATCAGCGAACATTTCAGGTATGTCTGCCTACAACGCTTTATGCCAAGAGGCTAGCGATGATTACGAAGGTTTTTGGGCAAAGTTAGCACGCGAATTATTGGTCTGGAATAAGCCTTTTACTAAGACACTCAACGAAGATAACGCGCCGTTTTACAAGTGGTTTGAGGATGGCGAGCTGAATGTTTCCGCCAATTGTTTAGATAAACACTTGAATACAATTCCAAACAAAGTAGCGATTATTTTTGAAGCAGACGATGGCACGATTATTAACGTGACATTTAAAGAGCTTTATCACCGCGTATGCCAGTTTGCCAATGGCTTAAAAAAACTTAATCTTACGCTTGGTGATCGCGTTATTATTTATTTGCCTATGGGCATTGATGCTGTGGTTGCCATGCAAGCCTGTGCGCGTCTTGGCTTAATCCATTCCGTGGTATTCGGCGGTTTTTCAGCCAAAAGCATACATGAGCGTATTTTAGATGCAGGCGCTGTTGCGATTATTACCGCTGACGGCCAATATCGTGGCGGAAAAACACTAGCACTAAAAAATGCAGTGGATGAAGCGCTTGCCTTAGGCGGTTGCGAGTCAATTAAAAATGTAGTGGTGCTTAAAAAAACCGGCTTAGACGTTGAAATTAAATCAAATGACATTTGGTGGCATGACTTAATCGCCAACGTTAGTGACATCTGCGAACCGGTAATGGTCAATGCAGAACATCCATTATTCTTGCTCTACACCTCAGGCAGTACCGGCAAACCAAAAGGCGTGCAACATTCTTCCGCTGGTTATCTGCTGCATGCCATGAACAGTATGCGCTGGACTTTTGACATTAAGGACAATGATGTATTTTGGTGTACTGCCGATGTAGGCTGGATTACCGGCCACACTTATGTGGCTTACGGCCCGTTAGCAATGGGCGTAACGCAAATTATATTTGAAGGTATTCCTACTTATCCAGATGCTGGCCGCTTTTGGCAAATGATACAAAATCATAAAGTATCTATTTTTTACACCGCGCCAACGGCTATTCGCTCATTGATTAAAGCAGCCGATACTACGCCAGAGACACATCCTAAAAATTACGATTTAACTAGCTTGCGTATTTTAGGTTCTGTGGGTGAGCCGATTAACCCAGAAGCTTGGATGTGGTATTACGAAAATATTGGCGGCAGTAAATGTCCTATTGTCGATACTTTTTGGCAAACTGAAACTGGCGGCCATGTGATTACTCCGCTTCCAGGCGCAACGGTCTTGGTGCCTGGTTCTTGCACCCTACCATTCCCAGGCATTGACATTGCAGTGGTAGACGAGACCGGCCATGATGTGCCTTGGGGAACAGGCGGTTTACTGGTTATTAAAAAACCGTGGCCATCCATGATACGGACTATTTATAACGATCCTGAACGTTATAAATCAAGCTACTACCCAGCTGACTTGGGTGGCACGACTTATCTTGCTGGTGACGGTGCGATTCGTGATGCCAAAACAGGAAATTTCACCATTATGGGCCGCATTGATGATGTGTTAAATGTTTCAGGTCACCGTTTAGGCACCATGGAAATTGAGTCAGCATTGGTTTCAAACCCATTAGTGGCAGAAGCCGCCGTAGTGGGCAAACCGCATGACATTAAAGGTGAATCTGTAGTCGCGTATGTGGTGTTGAAAGGTCCACGCCCTGAAGGTGATGAAGCGAAAAAAATAGTCGCACAATTACGTGATTGGGTGGGTAAAGAAATTGGCCCTATCGCTAAACCAGATGAAATTCGCTTTGGTGATAATTTACCAAAAACCCGCTCAGGTAAAATTATGCGTCGATTGTTGCGTAGCTTAGCTAAAGGTGAAGAAATTACTTCTGATATTTCTACTTTAGAAAATCCAGCCATTTTGGATCAACTGAAAGAAGTGGTTAAGTAAGGTTTTGGTTAAAAGTGTGATTAGCTAAGACCTTTGCACGATTGCTTTTTAAGCACAAAATTCATCAATATCGTCATTCC
>JBEDKX010000150.1:0-3579 GCA_041171965.1 Pseudomonadota bacterium
AAAATTAGATAATGTTATAAATCGGGGTTTTGCCATTTTTACAGTTTTAAAATAAATATAATCTCCTTTTCCTTTTGACCCTTTTCGAATACTTATGCTTTCATTTAAAACGCGTATTATCTGGGTAGTTGTGTTTTTATCTTCCAATAAGTTTGTAATGTATTCCTTGGTAATATTTTCAACGGGTCTATTTCCTAAATGCTTTAAAGAATGGCTAACATCTCCAATATTGGCATAAAGTCCATACTTGCCCTTTTTTATGATTACTTTATATTTTTTAGTTAAATACTGAACGTTCAATAAGCTACTTTAGCATGCCTAGAACAGCACCTAATAAACCAGCGCTGTTGTTGCTTACTAGGCCATCTGGCGTCAGTTTGTCGATCACTTTAGGCAATTTCTGCGCAAGTTGCTCGCTTAATGCTTCTGCTGTCATGTTTAATTTACTGGCCATTTCAGCAATTGTACTGGCGCTTAAAGCACTCACAATTTGCTCTGCTGAAAGCGGCATATTTTCACCTTTAGCCACCCACGATGCGGCTTGTTCGGCAAAGCCACTGGCGTTAAATTTTTCTAAAATGCCAGTTAAACCACCGTATTGGTTGAACATTTCCATTGCAAGCGGCACTAAATTACTTTGTTCACCAGCCATTTTACCTAATACAGACCCTGCTAAATTATCAAACAAACCCATCATTCATTCCTAGTAATTCCTAATGATTCCTATCAACACGCTATTACTAAATAGTAATATAAATGAGCAAACTAAAAACGCTCGTCGTTACGCAAATAACGCCACATTCCAACAGGTAATTTACCTAAATTTACACTACCAATACGGACGCGTTTTAAGCCTACTACGTGCAAGCCAACCATTTCGCACATGCGGCGAATTTGGCGTTTTTTACCTTCACGCAAAACAAAGCGTAATTGGTCTTCATTTTGCCAGCTCACTTTGGCTGGTTTAAGTTTTTCACCATCTAAACTTAAGCCAAAGTTAAGGCGTTTCATATCTGCATCGCTTAATTCTCCCTCAACGCGCACTAAATATTCTTTCTCAACCGATGAATCTTCACCAATTAAATGGCGCGCCACACGGCCATCCTGAGTTAGCACTAACATGCCGGTAGAATCAATATCTAAGCGGCCAGCAGGCGCAAGGCCATGTAAATATCTACGCTGAAATTCTTTAGCATGATGTGCATTTAAATTAGGATCATCCAGCCATTCGTTATCCGGATGCACCAGCACAATAGCCGGCTCGTAATCATCTTCAGCTTGACCGCTGACATAACCGACAGGTTTATGCAAAATAATCGTTACAGATTCAGCCTGAACCTCATGTGCATAACTACTGATAATAATTTCCGCATCGGGATTAATGCGTGAGCCTAGCGTATCAATAATCACGCCATCCACCATTACCCAGCCATTCACAATCCATTCGTCCGCCTCGCGGCGTGAGCAAATGCCAAGCTCAGCCATGCGTTTTGATAAACGGGGCAAGTCGACATTTTCACTGGTAGATTTATAAGCTGCCCGCGCCGCTGGGCCATAACTAACAGCGGTTGCATCATAACCATCACGCACTTTGCCACCACGGCGAGGCGCTTGACGGTATTGCGGCTCGTCTTTACTCGCTTTTGGTGAAGTGCGCGTATCAATGCCAGCGGGTCTGGCTTGTCTTTCTGCCGGACGTTCGCCAGAACGATCTGGGTACCAAGGTTTGTCTTTTTTATGATCAGCTGATCTGCCGTCTGCTGAATCGCCGTAATTGTTTTCTGCGGATTCGTCACGCAATTTTCCATCATAACGGTGATTACGCTGGCCAGCTTTATTGGCCGGGGACTCTGTTGCATTAGATGATCGCTCATTATTTCCAGCTTGCGTTTCATCTCGCGCTGGCATTGCCGCTTTTGACGGCGCAACAGTACGGTCACGCTTTGCCGCATCTGTGCGACGCACCGGTGCTTTGCTAGCTTTAATCTGCGTTTCTTCAGGTTTTTTGTTTAATTTAATTGTGGTCAAAGTAGTCTGTATTCGTGTGGTTTGTGAGCTATTTTACCAAATAATCGCACATGCCCCTATTGATAAAATTTTAGAGTTCTGGAATGCCACAGTTTTTTAAATATTCATAAGTTTCAGCATAAAATTTAGACGCCTTCTGACGAGGCGGGTTAGATTTATGCTTAAAATGTACCCGTGCAAAACTTTAATTGAGATAAAAATTATATTAATACACCATCATTGTTTGCCGATTATCACAAACGTAAAAAAGCCAGCTTAATGTCCAACTTTTAGGGGTCGGATCATAATGCTGGCTTTTTACTGTTTGTCATTCCGTGCTAGACACGGAATCCAGTGGCTTTAAAGTCGCTAGATACCGACTTTCGTCGGTATGACGTGAAGGCGTTTAAACCTTCTGATAAACCTCGCTACCCTTTTTAACAAACTCGATTGATTTTTCCTGCATACCTTTTTTAAGGGCTTCTTCATCGGTGATGTTCAAGGTGGCTGCGTAGTCACGTACATCTTGCGTAATTTTCATTGAGCAGAAATGTGGTCCGCACATTGAGCAAAAGTGCGCTTGTTTTGCGCCATCTTGCGGTAGTGTTTCGTCGTGAAATTCTTTGGCTTTTTCAGGATCTAGGCCTAGATTGAACTGGTCATCCCAACGGAATTCAAAGCGCGCTTTTGATAAAGCATTGTCGCGAATTTGCGCGCCCGGATGGCCTTTTGCTAAGTCGGCGGCGTGCGCGGCAATTTTGTAGGTGATAATACCCACGCGCACATCTTCTTTATCTGGCAAGCCTAAATGCTCTTTTGGCGTTACGTAACACAACATTGCACAGCCGTACCAACCAATCATGGCGGCGCCAATGCCAGAGGTAATATGGTCATAACCGGGCGCAATATCAGTCGTTAATGGGCCTAATGTATAGAAAGGAGCTTCACCGCAATGCTCAAGTTGCAGCTCCATGTTTTCTTTAATTAAATGCATAGGCACATGGCCCGGGCCTTCAATCATACATTGCACATCATGCTTCCAAGCAATTTGTGTTAGCTCGCCCAATGTTTTCAACTCAGCAAATTGCGCCTCATCGTTAGCATCGTAAATTGAACCCGGACGTAAGCCATCACCTAAACTAAAGGCCACGTCATAGGCTTTCATGATTTCGCAAATGTCTTCAAAATGCTCATACAAGAACGATTCTTTATGATGCGCTAAACACCATTTAGCCATAATAGAACCGCCGCGCGACACAATACCGGTCAGGCGTTTTGCGGTCATTGGAATATAAGCCAAGCGCACGCCAGCATGAATCGTGAAGTAATCCACGCCTTGCTCAGCTTGCTCAATTAAGGTATCGCGGAAAATTTCCCAAGTTAAATCTTCAGCCTTACCATTCACTTTTTCTAGCGCTTGATAAATAGGCACAGTGCCAATTGGCTCTTGTGAATTGCGGATAATCCATTCACGCGTTTCATGAATATTTTTACCGGTTGATAAATCCATCACGGTATCGCCGCCCCAACGCGTACCCCAAACCATTTTTTCAACTTCTTCAGAGATAGAAG
>JBEDKX010000151.1:0-3555 GCA_041171965.1 Pseudomonadota bacterium
GTACATATATTGATCTTCAGGAAAAGGAAACGGAAACCGTTTGATTGCAGCATCAGAATTACTGTAGGTGTAATCTTCGCGAAAGGTTTCTTTTTTAAAATTTGATGCCATATTCTTTGCCTTTACAACCATTTAAGATACCAGTTTAAAACTGTCTTATTTTGAAATGGTAAGAGATAAATTTGAAACTAAATCCTTGCTACCACTAAAGATCGAGCACCAAGCGCTCGCCTTTTGCGCGAGAAACACAAGGCATGACTTTTTTGCAGGAGGCTTTTTCTGAATCGGTTAAAAAATGGTCGTTATGTAATAACGCGCCGTCGGTCTCCAGTACATCCAGCTCACATCTGCCACATACGCCTCCGCGGCATAAAAAGTCCGCTTCTACACCAGCCGCTTCAATCGCTTCTAGCATACTCATTTCTGCCGACACTTGTATTTCAATATTAGATCTTGCTAACTGAATTTTGAACGGCTCACCGATAGGCGGTGATAGAAATTGCTCACTATGTATATGATTTTCTGGCCAGCCTAAATTTCTAGCAGTTTCTAGCGTAGCAACCACCATTGGACTGGGTCCGCACACGTAAACATGAGTGCCTAATGGTTGGTCACTTAACAATGCTTGTAGATCCAAACGTGTCGCATTGCTATCAATGTAGCAGTGCAAATGATCACCACAACTTTCTTTAAGTTGCGCTGCAAAAGCCCCATGTTCAGGAGACCTGAACGCATAGTGCAATTCATAATTAGCACCCATTCTTTTAAGATCGGCGATTTGCGACATGAATGGCGTAATGCCAATACCACCAGCAATTAAAATATGTTTTCGTCCTTTTTTAGCCAATGAAAAAAGATTCACTGGATAGGTAATTTTAAGCGGCATACCAACAGTGACATTTTCATGCATAAAAACAGAACCGCCTCTTGAGTTCTCTTGCCTGCGCACAGAAATATGGTAAGCCTCATTCTCCATAGGTGAGCCCATCAAGGAATATGGATTTCTATGCACGCGTCCAGCAATATCTATGGACACTACCACATGACTGCCGCCAGAAAATGCCGGCAAGCTTGAACCATCTTCTTTTACAAAGGTGAAATGTTTGACTAGCGGAGTCACTTGCTCAATTGCCGCCACTTTTACATTAATCATACTCATGGATATATTTCCTCAATTTCCGGAAGTTCGCCTGGCGATTCCGCGTCTATCATCAAGCCCATATATGCGCCTAGATGCCTTGAAAAATGATCTCGCACAAAAAGCATGCGTTCACATCCAGAGCATTTGCCTATATTTGTCGTGATATTATGAGTAATTGCCTTGCAATGCACACAGTAAATAGTGCGAGCAAGTGTGTCGGTTAACTCTTTCATGATGTCAGCATCTTCAACACCAAATGTTTTTAGTACTTCAGCCACAGACCAGATAAACCCTTCTGAGCCAGCGACATAAACACGTAATCCCATTCGCATGTTAGGCATAATGTTTTTTAAACTAACGAGTAGATCCTGCTCTGAATTTAGTACATCCAACCCAGCAGGCACTACTTTATTGAGTGTTTTAGCGTAATCGGTTCCATCCTGCGCATACAATAATGTTACAGGCTGTGTGGGCTGCCTTTGTTGGAACAGCTTTAGCGCCACCAAAACGCCTTGGTTTTTGGCGATTATCAAATGCGCCGTGGCTTTTTCATGCCACACTAGCGCGTTGTAAACCGGTTTACTTTTAATCCAATAGCCATGTTCCATCATCAACTCTTTCGCTTTACAGTGTGCAAGTTCAAATGTGCCTTGCTGTTGATACGGGCTTCAGTTGTTGCCGTGCAATTTGATTTAGTGTTAGCGCATAAGGTACAGCTTTAGCGACAGCATAAAAAATTAAAAGCTAACAAGCGCCGCGCCAATCAATTACCAATTTAAATCAAGCCCATTACAAGCTGACAGCATTAACTATTTAGTGAAGCATTTTTTTCCTAAAATCAATAAAATTTCATCAATTACATGTTTGCAAATGAAACTTACACCTGCACAATATCGGAATAAAAAAACGCAGAAAATTCTCTTCAAGGTGTACTCCCAAAGAAGTAACTAAAAACAACAGCAAATAACGTCAAATAACTGCTGATTTATGCTGATTATTTAGTTTCTACAGCTGTTTTTTATAAATTATTGACCCGCCAAAAGACAATTCTTTATTATACAAATACTAAGAATATTTATTCTAAACTCAATTATTATACGAATAATACAAATAACTAACTTTGTTAAATTGATGACTACTGTTCAGACCACGTTATTCAAAATCTCATGACTACAATCAGCTTCACTGAGTAACGCAACGCTTTTGATTTTGTCAGTTCAGGCTCACCATCTGAACAATATGCCTATATTTGTCTTGAGTCAGGCGCAATTTACTGGGTCTCGGACTCCATTGAACTAGACGAAGAAGTGCCTGATGACATCACCACATCGCACCGATACATTTCAGTGCCACATAAAAATGATTTAAAACTTGGCCAAAGCATGGCCTTATCTTTCATAAAGCGAACATTGCCGGATGATTACAACACCGTTGCTAGCTTCTTTAGAAAGCGAGGCGCTTATAGGCGCTTTAAAGAATTATTACAGGCACAAGCTTTATTAGAAAAGTGGTTGAAATTTGAGGCCGAAGCTTGTGAGCAAGCTTTAGTCGACTGGTGCCAAGAGCAGAATATTCAACTCATTGATGCACCCTTCACATAAAGCAAAATTGTCTTTTAATAGCATAGACCTTGTTTACCATAAGTTAAAAAAAATGCGGAATACTTTTAAATATTCCGCATTAACGTTAAATTGTCTTAGTTATTACAAAGTTAATTTCACTCAACTTTATGCTGCAAGCTGACTATTTAACTCTTCTTCCATATCAAAAATATCAGCCACGATGCCATATTTAGCAATGGTAAATATCGATGCACCCGGGTCAGTATTGACGGCTACAATAGTAGGTACGTGCTTCATACCAGCCATGTGCTGAATCGATCCAGAAATACCTAATGCAACATATAATTTGCAAGAACCCACCACTTTACCGGACTGGCCAACCTGCCTTGATTTTGGTAACCAACCCGCATCAGCAATTGGGCGTGAACAGCATAAAGTAGCCCCAGCCGTTTCTGCTAATTCGCGGAACTGTTCAACATTCGTTTCCTCACCTATGCCACGACCGATAGACATAATAAATTCAACTGTTGTAATGTCGACATCATTACCCCCACCGAGCTCAATAAACTCTTTATTTTGGCTACGAGATTGCACCGCAGGTAAATCAAAATTTGTGATAATTGGACTAGCAGTACCTTCCAAAACTTTAAAAACACTGGCGCGAATAGTCATTACCACTGTCGACTTACCTGGGAAATCTACTTCAACATTCACTTTTTGATTATAACCACCACGCGTGGCTACTAGCTCATCAGCTTGATATTCAACAATGAATACATCAGTGGCAAAACCGTAACTCGCTTTACTAGCAAGTGTTGCCGCATAACCAAGAGAATCAACAGAGTGTGGTAA
>JBEDKX010000151.1:3590-5279 GCA_041171965.1 Pseudomonadota bacterium
ATCTACACCAGCAACTGACAATGCTGGAACAAAGCTTTCAGTTTGGCTACCAATAACGGCTACCACCACTTTATCGTCAGCATTTTTTTTCAGACCCTGTGCCGCTGAAATTAGCTCTAAGCTAACAGGACGCAGCTCATTGCGGCGATGCTCCGCAATTACTAAAATTGTGCTCATGTTTATGCTCCCTTAAATTCGTTGATAATCTGAATAATTTTTGCCGCTTGTTCGGCAAGTGTGCCTTCAATCATCTGCGCGCGACCTTTTGCTGGAATATACATGCGGCGTACACGTGACATTGAGCTATCCGCACCAACATCACCGGCAGACAAACCAATATCTGCGAGTGAAACTTCTTCAATTGGCTTAGCTGCCGCTTGTTTAATACCACGTAAAGAGGCATAACGTGGCTTGTTAATGCCTAATTGTATGGTCAACACAGCAGGACAATTAATTTCAACTTCCTGCAACATTCCACCTTCAAGCTCACGGCGAATAATGGCTTTATTCGCACCTGGCTGATATTGCAAATCAGCCACAACTGCTGCATGCGGCCACTTCAAATAAGCCGCGGTAGCAATACCGGTTGATGCGTAAGATTGATCTGAAGATTGCACGCCAGCAAAAACCATATCGGGCGCTTCTTTTTTTGCTACTGCGGCTAAAATTTGACCTATCGCAATAGCATCAGAGCCTTGTATAGCCTCGTCCCAAACTCTAATGGCGCGGTCAGCACCTTTAGCTAAACACTTACGTAAGCTTTCATCCACGCGGTCTGGCCCTACGGAAACAACAATCACCTCAACTTCAGTATCGCTAGATTCTTTGATTTTCATGGCTTCTTCCAATGAAAAATCATCCCACTCGTTTAGGTCATATAGCAAAAAATCTTCATCTACGTCCTTGCCATCAGCACGGATTTCAAAATCCTCATCCAATGCGGCAACTTGTTTTACTGCTACTAGAATTTTCATACATACTTCTCCTAAAAAACTTATACCTAATTGTTCACTGCTTTTTTATAAACTTTTAGCAAAATAATAAAATGCCGTAAACCTCACCTGAAAATCAGGGTCATTACATAGCAACCATTTGTCGCTTTCTTTTAATTTTGCACTGCTTACCAAGATTAAACGATGCAGATAATAAGAATCTTCTAACAATGGCAACAGAGTTTTACGCTGTGCCTTGCGGTTAAGAATGACAGCTCGCCTTATATCAGCTTCTGGTGAAGCGATGAATTTCTGCAATATCCACTGCGGTGTTCGCGAGTTATTTGCCACGCCACTCAGGACATCAACATCCGCATCATTGGCCAACACCTCCAACAAACGTTTTGTAGCATTTTTCTGGTAAGCCACCGCTGAGCGTACCCAAGCATTTTCATCATTAGCCAACACAGCTAATAAACGTGTTGAGCATCTTTTATTTCTAGCTACCGCGCGTCTAACATCTGCATGCGAATCCGTTGTAAAGCTTTCCAACACCTTACGCGAGACCATTAAATTCCGCGCTAACCATTGTCGTACCCAATGATCTTTATCTATCATTAAACGTTTAATACTGGCAGTCGATAAATCCGCTCTTGTTGCTAGCGCACGCTTTACCAAATGACTTTCATCGTTTAGTAGTCGCTTAACAATCACACTTGGTGAGGCTAAGTTAGCGGCTATTCCACACCTTACTGCC
>JBEDKX010000152.1:0-5913 GCA_041171965.1 Pseudomonadota bacterium
TAGTTAACACCAATAAAAAAATCCTAATCATTACTGACTAGGATTTTTTTATTTGAAACAAAGTTTTTTCGGTACGAGTATTTTTAAATGCCCGTACTTATTAACACTCACAATCTACTGCATAGTAACTTGCTGAATACCAGCCAGTAGCCATGGCGCATTAACATCATAAAGATTCTTTTGAATGTGCCAAATCTCATCTACATTTTCTGGTGTGCCACCGTTTTCGCTTAATTGACCAGTAAAACGAACGCTAGCCATTGAATATTCACCGTCATTGGCCACTTCTAGCAACTCTGCATTAATCACAATAACATCAGTTTTTTGCACAGTACTGCTACGCTCCTGCATTTGCATGGAGATTTCTGCAAAAATTTCTGGTGTCGTGTATTCACGCACGTCATTAATGTCTTTACGATCATTAGCGGCTTGCAAACGAATAAAAGAAGATTTTGCATTACGCAAAAAACTGTCTACTGGAAAGTCTTGCGGGATATTAGCGCTATTTGATACGCTTGCACCACCGCCAAAACTTTGCTCTGGCATTGCTTGCGGTGGACTATATGGCGCAGTACCGCCAGCATATTGCATACTATTTTGTTGTGAGTTTTTGAATTTTGAGATTAAAAACATAATTACGCCTGCCGCTAATAGCGCCATTAATATAGAGCTCATACCGCCGCCTAAGCCACCCATACCACCGCCAGCAAACATGGTAGCTAAACCTGCGCCTATGGCTAAACCAGCCAAAGGGCCCATCCATTTATTACCGCTTGATGCTGGCGCAGGCGCTGGTGCAGCAGTTGGTGCGCGTTGCGCTTGCTGAGCTGGCATAGAACGACTTTTACCAAAACTACCACCGCCACCAAAACGTTTGGCTTCAGCTACTGTTGAGAGCAAGCTCATGCAAGTTAGGGCAATGATTAATGACATTAAAAACTTTTTCATGTGTACCTTCAATTAAGTCTTAAAAAATTCTAATAAATAAAATCTAACAATAAATCTAACTATAAATCTGACTATAAAAATCTATTCAATTATGCCTAAAGTATATCAGCAACGCTTAACTTCAATGGGGCAATATAAGCAACAATCAAGTCATTAAAATGACACTGCCGCTTATTCTTGCTTCAAAACTCAAGCTTAGCTTAAATAGGCTGATTAGCATTCCAAAATTGGCAATAAAATATAGTGTATATCTTTGGCTTTAAATCTAGCCTTCAAGGTAAGCACTAAGTTTTTTAAATCTGCAACGCTTGCGTGCATCATAAATTGCACGCGTTGCTGCCTACCTGTTACCTGCTCTACGATACTGAGGTCCATTTCAGCGTCGCCATGCACCGTACTGTGGCCATTTACTTTGCTACTGGTAAAGCCCGAGACTACAGATTGCAGAAGCTCATCAACCAACATTTCTTCTAAACTTGGCGGCACAATCAACATAAGTAGACCTTGCGCTACTGGTTGCTGTTCAGTTGTATTTTGTAAATTAAACTCTTGTGTCATGATCCGCTCCTACTTAAAAAATCTACGGTAAAAAATTGGCAGTAGCACAAGCGTAAGCGCCGTTGAACTCACCAAACCGCCAATCACCACAATGGCAAGCGGCTTTTGAATCTCCGAACCAGGGCCAGTGGCAAATAGCAGCGGAATTAAACCAAATGCGGCGATGCTAGCGGTCATTAATACTGGCCTTAATCTACGCTTTGCGCCTTCAACGACAATACTCAACTTATCCATGCCCTGTGCTTCGAGCAGATTGAAGTAGCTCACCATCACCACGCCATTCAATACAGCAATGCCGAGTAGCGCAATAAAACCGACTGAAGCTGGCACTGAAAGATATTCGCCTGAAATCCACAGCGCCAATACCCCGCCTATCATGGCAAACGGAATGTTGGATAAGATCAGCAAAGCTTGTTTGATAGAACCAAAAGTAGCGAATAATAATAGAAAAATTAAACCTATCGCCACAGGCACCACAATCGCTAAACGTGCCGCCGCGCGTTGCTGATTTTCAAACTGGCCGCCTAGTTTAATTGAGTAGCCTTCACCCAACTTAACTTCAGCTTGTATACGCTGCTTAGTTTCATCTACAAAACTGACTAAATCGCGGTTACGGATATTGGCTGTAACTACCACCATGCGCGCGCCACGTTCTCTATCTACTTTTACCGGACCTTCGGCACGTTCTATTTTTGCCACAGCAGAAAGTGGTACATTAGTGCCATTAGATAGGGTTAGTAATAAACTACCAAAGTCTGAAGGTGAAGCGCGTAACTCCTGGCTACCCCGAATCAGTACCGCTGTACGTCTTTGGCCTTCTTGCACCACGCCTATTTGTTTACCTTCAAGTTGAGCATGCAATACATTTTCAATCTCGGTAATACTTAAGCCTAAACGTCCTGCGGCAACACGGTCTATTTTGATTTGCAGATATTGCACACCACTATTTTGTGGCGTATAAACGTCTTGGCTGCCTTTTATCGATTCCAAAATCTTGATAATTTTCTGCGCTTTGTCATTCAACACAGTTAAATCTGGCCCGTAAATTTTAATGGCTAAATCGCCACGCACACCTAAAATCATCTCGTTTACCCGCATGTCGATAGGCTGCGTAAAATTGTAAGCCAAGCCCGGCATTTCCTTCATCACTTTTCGTAATTCGTCGATTAGCTCTACTTTGGTTTTCATCCGCCATTCGCTAGCCGGCTTTAAAATCAAAAAGTTATCGGTTTGATTCAAGCCCATTGGGTCTAGTCCCAACTCATCTGAACCTACACGAGAATAGACCTCTTTAACCTCTGGCACTTTGCTTAAAATAGCGCGCTGCACATTCATATCAGTAATCATGCTTTGTTGTAGGTTGATAGACGGCAGTTTTTCTACACCAATAATAAGATCACCTTCATCCATCGTCGGCATAAATATTTTGCCTATCTGCGTGTAGACCACACCAGTAATCGCTAGCAGCACAAATGCGCCTATGACAATAATTTTTGCATTGTCTAACGACCATTTAAGTATTGGCTCGTAAACGCCTAGCGCTTTTCTGACTAACCAAGGTTCTTTGTGGCTCACTTCTTTCAGTAAAAACGAAGCCAATACTGGAATTACCGTGAGTGATAAGAATAATGAACCGGCTAGTGCAAACATAATAGTAAGCGCAACTGGCGTGAACAGCTTGCCTTCCAAGCCTTGCAAAGTTAGCAACGGTAAAAACACGGTAATAATAATCAGCACGCCCGCGGTCACTGGCACACTGACTTCACGCACGGCACGGTAAATAATGTGCATTCTAGGCAAAGAACCTGCCTTTTTATGATCGGCAAGATGCGACACTACGTTTTCAACCACTACCACGGCAGCATCAACCAGCATACCAATAGCAATCGTCAAGCCGCCCAAACTCATTAAATTAGCGGACATGCCAAAATAACGCATCATTAAAAATGTGAATAATGCCGACAGTGGCAATATAAAAGCAATCGTCAGCGCGGCTCTAAAATTACCTAAAAATAACACCAGCAATATCAAGACTAACAAACTGCCGCGATCATAAAAAACATGGGTGGTCACACCTTTGGGCAAGGTCGGTGCAATTTCTGCCAGCTTGGCTTTAACGCCATCAACTACTTGTTGGGCATTCGCGCCGCGTAAACCTAACACAAGACCTTCTACTACTTCATCTTTGCCGTTGCTAGTCACCGCACCATAACGCGTGATTGAACCTATGCGGACATCCGCAACATCAGCAATTTTGACAGACATGCCCTGCTCAGTTCGCACTATGGTATTTTGCACATCTGCTATGGTTTTAAAGCCGCCTTCAGCTCGCACTAACAATGAACCCTCGCCGTCATTTAGCCGGCCAGCACCACCGTTGCGGTTATTTTTTTCAAGAACCTGTTGCAGATTATCAATCGCCACACCGCGGGCATACATTCGAGCATTGTCTGGCACAATTTCAAAACTGCGGACAAAGCCGCCTAAGGTATTTACATCTGCCACACCGGTCACAGTGCGTAATTGCGGGCGGATTACCCAGTCAAGCAAGCTACGCTTTTCTTGTAAACTAAGCGTATCACTCTCAACAGTGAACATAAACATCTCACCTAAAGGCGTCGTTAAAGGCGCCATACCGCCTGTAACATATTCTGGCAAATTACCCCAAACTGCATTTAAACGTTCAGCTATTTGCTGCCTTGCCCAGTAAATATCTGTGCCATCGGTAAAATCTACCGTAATGTCAGTCAGCGCATACTTAGCCACTGAACGCAAACCCGATTGATGAGGAATACCTAACATTTCAACTTCAATCGGTGCTGTAATACGCGCTTCAACCTCTTCTGGCGTCATGCCTGGCGCTTTGATGATTATTTTTACTTGGGTGGATGAAACGTCAGGAAACGCATCGATAGGTAATGATTGATAAGCCAAAGCACCGGCCGCAGCCAAGCCCAGCGTGAGTATCAGCATTAGCAACCGCTGCGTAAGAGCAAACTGAATGAGTTTAGCTAACATTATTCGCGACCTAAACCTAACCAAGTTCCCTTGATAGCAGAAATACCAGAAACAGCTATACGCTCTCCACCTTTAAAGTCTGCATCAACAACGGCCTCATCCCCTTGCTCAAAAATCACTTTGACTTTCAAAGGATGAAAGCCGGTTTCAGTTTGAACAAACACCAAAGATTCTGCGCCTTGTCTCGCAAGTGCAGATTTCGGTACACTAAAATGTTGTACTTGCGGACCTAGGCTAATTTCCGCCTCGACCATTTGGCCCGGTGAAAGCTTTTCATCACCTTGCGTAATTTCCGCGCGTAAACGCACGGTTTGATCGGCTTTATTAACACTGCGAATAATCGCAATCAGCTTGCCACTGGCTTGCAACTTGGGTACTTGCACTGGCATGCCCAACTTGACTAATGGCAAACTCTCAAGCGGCACATAAATTTCCAGCCACAGCGTCTTCAACTTAGCAATGCGGTAAAGTGGCATGGCTACATCAACGCGCTGACCAATCGTCACCATTTGCGTTAACACTTGACCATCAATCGGTGCGGTGATGGTAATGCCGCTATTCATACCAAAAGATGGGCTCATTTGACTAATGGCATTATCGCTCATGCCAGCCAAGCGTAAAGCTTGTTTACTTTGCGCTAATGTTGCCGTTATTTGGTCGTGCGCACTTTCTGTTTCAAGAAAACGGCGTTGAGGAATGATGCCATCTTTAAACAATTCCGCATCGCGCGCTAAACTTTTTGCCGCTAATTTCTTTTGCGTCATGGCTTGCAGATAATCACGCTGTAATGCTAATAAATCTGCACTGGTTAAATGTGCGATAGGCTGGCCTTTTTTAACTTCTTGCCCAGCGGCAACAAATAACTGATCTAACAAACCTGCTTGTGGTGCGCTCACTACCCGCTCTTGGCCCACTGGCACGACAATTTCACCAGGAAAACGGCGACTACTGAGCATGGTATTTTTGCTGACCGGCGTAACAGTGACGCCTAAACTTTGTTGCTGACTGGCGCTCATTGCTATATTTGCAGTTTGATTTACAGTTTGCATTGCCACTTGATCTGCGGCATTAGCGTAGTTAATGAAAGAAATAAACGTCGCCGTTATGATTAAAATAATGTTCATGGAAGCACTCCTACAGCTTGGTTATAGCGGGCAATATCCCACTGCACTTGAATTTGACGGGTAGTAAAGGCACGCTCTGCTTCATAGGTTTGTGCTTGAACGCGTAGCAGGCTCACCAAATCTGTTTCGCCTAATTGAAAAGCCTTTTGTGCAAGCCTAGCGCTGTCTTTTGCAATGTTGTAATACTTACTCACAATCTTCAGCTCTAAACGACTGACATTTAAATTGTGCTCAGCTTCGTGCATCATCGTTTCCAGCGACTTTC
>JBEDKX010000153.1:0-1399 GCA_041171965.1 Pseudomonadota bacterium
GGCATTATTTCTAATGAAGTAGCGCCTTTTGGCGGCATAAAGCAATCTGGCCTAGGCCGCGAAGGATCGCATCATGGCTTAGATGAATATCTCGAAATTAAATATGTTTGTATGGCGGGCATTTAACTCATGACTGAAGCAAAACAAGCGATAGATTGGCATCAACGCGCTAGAACGTTAATAATTGATGGTCGCGCATTCATCAACGGTGTGCGTGTTGCCGCGGTCGATAAGCAAACCTTTGAATGCTTTTCACCGATTGATAACCGTAAACTGGCCGATGTTGCTAGTTGCCAGTCTGCAGACATCGATCTTGCCGTTGCTGCAGCGCGTGCTGCTTTTAATGATAGGCGCTGGGCAGGGCTTTCACCGCGCGAGCGCAAGCAAACCATGATTCGTTTTGCCGATTTATTATTGGCTAATAAAGAAGAGTTAGCTTTATTAGAAACGCTGGATATGGGCAAGCCTATTACGGCTAGTCTTAATGTAGATGTGAATTCTGCGGCCAATAGTTTGCGTTGGTTTGGCGAGGCGATAGATAAAGTATATGGTGAAGTGGCGCCTACCGCCGACCACACTTTGGCCTTGATTACCCGTGAACCTATCGGCGTAGTAGCGGCCATAGTACCTTGGAATTACCCCATATTAATGGCTTGCTGGAAAATTGCACCAGCATTAGCTTCAGGTAATAGTGTTGTATTGAAACCTTCAGAAAAGTCGCCACTTACTGCTTTGCGTTTAGGCGATTTAGCCAAAGAAGCGGGTATTCCTGCGGGCGTATTAAATATCGTACCTGGCTTTGGCGCGGAAGCCGGCACACCGCTGGCAATGCACATGGATGTCGATTGCATTGCGTTTACCGGCTCAACCGGTGTGGGCAAAAAAATACAAATCATGGCCGGACAAAGTAACTTAAAACGTGCTTGGTGTGAACTAGGCGGTAAGTCTGCCAATATTGTATTTGCCGATTGTAAAGATATGGATAAAGTGGCGGCAGCCTCTGCCGGTGCAATTTTTTATAATCAGGGTGAAAGCTGCAATGCGCCTTCACGCTTGTTGGTAGAACGCTCTATCAAAGAGCTATTGCTTAAAAAAATACTGGCACACTTGCCTGAATATCAGCCAGCTGATCCGTTAGATGTGAATACTACGATGGGCGCTATAGTTGATTGTGGGCAGATGGCGAATGTACTTAAATATATTGCTAGCGGTAAAGAGCAGGGCGCAAATTTACGTGCAGGTGGGGAGCAGGTGTTGCTGGAAAGCGGCGGCTTTTATATCAGCCCGACAGTATTCGATGAAGTGACGAATGATATGACCATTGCTAGTGAAGAGATTTTTGGCCCTGTGCTTTCCATCATCACTTTTGACTCAGAAGAAGAAGCAGTGCGTATTGCAA
>JBEDKX010000153.1:1414-4926 GCA_041171965.1 Pseudomonadota bacterium
GCAAACGACAGTGAATATGGTTTGGCGGCAGCAGTATGGACGCAAGATATTAGTCGTGCGCATAAAGTGGCCAAGGCTTTACGCGCTGGTACAGTGCATGTAAATAGTTATGACGAAGATGATATTACTGTGCCATTTGGCGGTTATAAGCAATCAGGTAATGGCCGCGATAAATCGTTGCATGCTCTGGAAAAGTATACTGAATTGAAAACGACTTGGATCAAGTTGGATTAAGCTTAATCCAACTTCAATTAAACCCGAATAAAATTAGCTGGCTTTAAATCGAATTAAATGAAGGATGTAAGTGACATGACGACACAAGCAAGTAACCAAGATTTACATGACAGGCGCCTAGCCGCCACGCCACGTGGCATAGGGGTAATGGCTAATTTCTTTATAGATCGCGCACTAAACTCAGAAGTATGGGATGTAGAAGGTAATCGGTACATTGATTTTGCTGGCGGCATTGCCGTGCTAAATACTGGGCACAGACACCCTAAAATGATAGAGGCGATTGAGTCTCAACTAAAGCGCTTTACGCATACTTGTTATCAGGTGTTGCCGTATGAAAGTTATGTAACCTTAGCTGAGCGTATTAATCAGCTGACTCCTGGCACGCATGCGAAGAAGACTGCGTTTTTTTCTAGTGGTGCAGAGGCTGCAGAGAATGCAGTAAAAATCGCTAGGGCTAGCACTGGTCGCCCGGGCATTATCGCTTTTTCTGGCGCTTTTCATGGCCGCACTATGATGGCTAGCGCCTTGACTGGCAAAGTTGTGCCATACAAGGTTGGTTTTGGACCGTTTCCATCGGATGTCTACCATATACCGTTTCCAATAGATTTACATGGTGTGACAGTAGAGGATTCAATCAATGCACTACACACACTGTTTAAAACGGATATCGATTCCAAGCGCGTTGCCGCTATTATGATAGAACCCGTGCAAGGTGAGGGTGGCTTTTATGCCGCGCCGCCAGCGTTAATGACCGCGCTGCGTAAAGAGTGTGATGAGCATGGCATTCTGCTGGTGTTTGATGAAGTGCAGACCGGTTTTGGTCGAACTGGTAAGCTCTTTGCCGCTGAATATTATGATGTGATTCCTGATGTCATGGTGATGGCAAAGAGCTTGGCGGGCGGCATGACGTTATCAGCCGTTTGTGGTAAAGCTGAGGTGATGGACGGTCCAGCCCCTGGTGGTTTAGGCGGTACTTACGCCGGTAATCCTTTAGCTATTGCGGCGGCTCATGCGGTAATCGATATTATTGAAGAAGAACAATTAGTGGCACGCGCTAATTATTTGGGTGAAAAGTTAAAGGCTAGGGTAATAAAGTCGCAAGCCAGTGCGCCATCTATTAAAGATGTGCGTGGTTTAGGCTCTATGATCGCGGTCGAGTTTTTTGACCCAGTGACAGATAAGCCTTCTATGGACGCGGTGAAACGTGTGCAACAAGCGGCACTAGCCGAGGGTTTGATTCTTTTGAGTTGTGGTGTGTATGGCAATGCCATTCGTTTTCTATACCCACTGACTATTCAAGATGAGGTGTTTGATGAAGCCTTGAACATCTTAGATCGGGCGCTGGCTAAAGCCTAAATTCGCATGTTGAATCTTGGGTAAATGCTAGTGCCTAGCCGGTACTAAAACATCCTTCTTAGTGAGTACACCTTAGGTGTAATTGTGGGTTTGAGCTAGTCGCGATTTAATAGCACATGATTAACCCAAACCCTAAGGAGTAGTGTAATGAGTACTAAACCGTTTCAATACAAAAAACAGGCAATTAAAGATTCTCAACCATCAATGAATGTGGCTGGCGTTCCTGCTTGGCTGGGTGACACCTTTGTTTCTGCAGATAAAGATAAAACCATCTGTGCTGGTTTTTTTCGCTTAGAAAAAGGCAATGAGTTGGTCTATGACTATGACTACGAAGAAATGAAAATTATTGTAGATGGTACTTTTATTATTTCAGATGAAACTGGTCAAAAAGTGACTGCTACTGTAGGCGATGTACTTTATTTTCCATCAGGTAGCCGTATTACATTCAACACCCCAGATTACGCAGTTGGCTTTTTTTGCGGACAACGTGCGCCGCTTTAATTAGACTTATGCTTATTGGCTGTTTTGTTTAAAACACATCTGTAATGATTCAAAAGATTATTGCAGATGTGATTAATTTGGATATTTAATGACTTTGCTTTGTTGTGCGTAGTCTTTAATTTAGTTAATTTAGAAAAACACCCTACGTGCCTGTAGTTGTGTAGATTCCCAGTTTAAATGCTGGTAATAACCTAATGCCTCGGTATTTTCAATATCAACCAAAAGCTGCGCGCGCGTTGCGCCTTTGCTTTTAGCCCAATCTAAAGTTTTCTGCAGTAATTGCTTACCAATACCACAGCCTCTAAATTCAGCATCAATTACCATGTCTTCTATCCATGCCGATGCCGTGCCTTGTGCGGTGGAAATTACCAATTGGGCGCTAACCATGCCGACCGCTTTTCCCGCAGAATTTCTAGCCACTTGTATTGTGGCTAAAGTATGATTCTTGAGTATGAGCGCAAGTCCATTTTCTTGCCTACTGAAGTCTGGCTTAAAATCTTTTTCTATACCAAACAGCACTGATAATAAATTGATCAAATCAGGAATGTCAGTTTCAACCGCCTCGCTATAAGTGACTATTTTCATAATGGTCCCTGTGATTTTATGATGCTATTCTTCGAAATTTTCTTGCTTGGGATTATCGTAATGAATAATGGCTAGAAACTTGATGGGTGTTTTAATCAGCTTTTCTGGGCGATGTGGAATCTCCCCCTGAAATGTAAGAGAGTCGCCACTTTTAAGTACGAAGGTTTCTTCACCAACACGATACTCAAGCTCGCCTTCCAACATGTGCAGAAATTCAGTACCAGGATGTTCGAAGGCGGGGAACTCTTCGCAAGAATCTTCTAAGGTAATTAAGAAAGGCTCAAAGGTTTTATGAGGTCCTTGATCATAAGCCAGCAATTGGTAAGTATGGCCCACACGGGTGCCGCGCCTAACGACTTCCATACCCTCGTCTTTTTTAACTAGCTGGGCAGCGCCTCTAGGTAAATTGTAGTTTTGAAATAACTTGGATAAAGTAACACCTAATGCGTTAGCCAATTGCTCTAGTGTTTCTAAACTGGTGGCGGCAATGCTGTTTTCAATCTTACTCAACATGCCGCGACTAATTCCTGCTCGCTCAGAAACATCGGCAATCGTCAAATTATGATCTAGCCGTAATTTTCGAATGGTTGACCCTAAATGTCTTCCTAGCGCCTTGTTTGGCATTTCCACTTTTGCGATTTCAATCTCATTTTTTGATGCCATGACTACACCTATGAAGGATATTTAAAAGAATATTACAAGAGAGTTGCTAAAACTTGTAAAAAAATTCATTTTATTAACTAATGTTTAAGAGATTGGATGTATTTTGCCATTAATTATCTTACTTTTCCAAGTAAAGTTTAACTAAAGGAATAATAGTTAATGTAAAATAAATT
>JBEDKX010000154.1:0-3503 GCA_041171965.1 Pseudomonadota bacterium
TATCGCCATACAAATCTTTTTGGCGCTGTGCATTTGCTTCAACATTATGGCTGGCAACTTCCAACTCACCTTTAAGCCTTGCGACTTCGTCCTTAAGTGTTTCAAGTTGATTTTGCATATCTATCAGGCCTTGGCCTTTGGTGATAGCTTCTGCGTCCAGCATTCGCTGTTCTAACGCTTGCTGTGTGTTTTTCAAGGCTATGACATCGCCCTGCGTAAGCTGATTCTGACTATTCATAGTCGCTTGCGTAAATTAGAAGGTAGCACAACGCCAGAAACAGCTGCATCGAGTAAGGTTGCTGAAGTGGTACCAGCACCCGCCAGTTCGGCTTTGCCGGCCAATAATAGCCAAGAATATCAATTGCTAGAACTAGCCAATGGTTTATCAAAAGAATCTAAGCATAAAGATGCGTATAACGCCTACGATAAATTCATTAAAGATTATCCAACTAGCGCCTTATCAGCAGACGCTTTGTATGGATTAGGTTATTCACAATATGCCTTAAAAAATTACAAATCAGCCATCGCTACACAAGAAAAATTAGTGGTGCTATACCCAAAAAGTACTAAAGTTGCCGATGCAATGATGAGTATGGCTAATAGTCAGATTCAACTAGGACTAGTGCCAAATGCAAAAAAAACCTTGCGCGATCTAATCAGCAATTTTCCTAATAGCGACGTTACGCCTACTGCACAAAAACGATTAAAAGCGCTTGAGGCGATTAAGTAAAATTTCTGCATGCTTTAAATTTATGCAGAAATGCGTTTTAAGTTAAAATAGCGCCAAACACCAGTTGGCGCTATTTTTAATTAAGCATTTCAACTAGTTAAGTCGCTCAACCATTTAAGTCATTGAACCATTTAGGTCTCTAGTAATAAGCCGTTAATGAAACTAAAAATTCACGAAATTTTCTATTCACTGCAAGGCGAATCTTCGCGCATAGGCCTGCCTACGGTGTTTGTTCGTCTCACGGGTTGTCCTATGCGCTGCGTATATTGCGATACCGCTTATGCGTTTAGTGGTGGCAGTAATATTGAGATTTCGGATATCTTAACTAAGGTTGCCGAGTTCGGTACCCGCTATGTCACAGTGACCGGCGGTGAGCCGTTGGCGCAAAAAGATTGTCATGTGTTGCTTAAAGATTTATGTGATGCTGGCTACAGCTTGTCTTTAGAAACCGGTGGTGCGATTGATATTGGCCCGGTAGATAAGCGCGTTTCGGTGATTCTGGATATTAAAACGCCAGGTTCTGGTGAAGTTGAAAATAATCTGTGGACTAATCTAACGCACCTAAAACCTCAAGATGAAGTGAAATTTGTGCTGTGCAACCGTGAAGATTATGACTGGGCAAAGACTCTGCTAAGCACGCATAAAATCCATGAAAAATGCCCAGTGTTATTTTCACCGGTATACAGTCAAGTGAATCCAACCGAGCTTGCAGAATGGGTGCTGGCTGATCGTTTACCGGTGCGCGTACAAGTGCAATTACATAAAATTTTGTGGGGCGAAAAGCCCGGTGTTTAGATTAAACATTCTAAATTAACGATAATTTAAAAGATGGATTAAAGTTTGGATTTGAGCGTGGAACATACAGTTAAAAAAAATGCGGTGGTACTTCTCTCCGGTGGGCTGGATTCTGCCACTTGCCTTGCTATTGCTAAATCGCAGGGTTTTGATTGCTATTGCCTTAGTTTGGATTATCATCAGCGTCATATTGCGGAATTAGTTGCCGCTAAAAACGTGGCTAATATCATGGGCGCAGCCGCGCATAAAACCGCAAATTTAGATTTATCCTTATTTGGCGGTTCAGCGCTGACCGATAATGCGATAGCGGTGCCAGAAACTGAGTCTGTCGGCATTCCTATTACCTATGTGCCAGCGCGTAATACTATTATGTTGTCATTGGCTTTAGCTTGGGCTGAAGTATTGGAGGCGCAGGATATTTTTATCGGCGTTAATGCGTTAGATTATTCAGGTTATCCAGATTGTCGTGGTGAATATGTGCAAGCGTTTCAGGCTATGGCTAATTTAGCGACTAAAAGTGCCGTTGAAGGTCATACAATTACCATTCATGCGCCGCTGATTGATCTAACAAAAGCACAAATCGTACAATTAGGCACAAAACTAGGCGTAGATTACGCCATGACGGTATCCTGTTATCAGGCTGATAGTAAAGGTGAGGCTTGCGGTTTGTGCGATTCTTGTCGCTTACGCCGTGAAGGATTTGCTGCGGCTGGTTTAAAAGATCCAACGCGCTATAAAAGCCATTAAATCGAGTAAATTTAAATTAAATTGATTTTAAATACACTAAATTTAGTTAAATATAGCGCGTAAAAATACTAGGCATATCAATCGATTAGATAAATATGTGGCTAAGATCATAAAGCGCTTGCTAAAAGCACATTAAGTAGCGTAAAATCCGCGCCTTTCTGCGATAAATTTTCAATAAAGAGAACAAGATTATGGTTATTATTCGTTTAGCTCGTGGTGGCGCGAAAAAAACTCCTTTCTACAACCTAGTAGTAGCTGATTCACGCAATCGTCGTGATGGCCGCTTTATTGAGCGTGTTGGTTTTTACAACCCATCCGCCAAAGCAGGCGCTGAAGCGCTACGTGTAGATCAAGAACGCGTTACATTTTGGCAAGGCCAAGGTGCTCAATTATCAGATACAGTGGCACGCTTAGTTAAGTTTCACGCTAAAGGCCCTGAGCATGCTATTGCTTCTAAAGCAAAAGATGCTGCTAAAGCAGATGCTGCTAAAGCTAAAATTGCTGCTGTAGAAGCGGCAAAAGCTAAAGCCATTGCTGATGCTGCAAAAGCTGAAGCAGATGCTAAAGCCGCTGCAGACGCAGCTCAAGCCGCAGAAGATGCAGCCGCAGCTAAAGCTGCTGCTGCAGAAGCTGCAGTTGAAGTTGCTGCTGAAGAAGCGCCTGCTGAAACGTCAGCAGAAGCTACTGAAACACCAGCTGCTGAAGCTTAAATTTCATATTACTCAACACATATCTTTGCCGGTATGAAGCGTTTGAGCAATATGTTTTTTAATGTTTTGATTAAGCTGTGAGCGATATGGTAGTCATGGGGCGCATTGTTGCGCCCTACGGCGTTTTTGGCTGGCTCAAAATTGTGCCGGATACAGAAGCTTTCGATGGCTTGTTTGACTACGATAATTGGTGGCTAGGCAAAGGCGACGACTGGCGTGAGATGGTCGTTGAAACAGCCAAAATACACAATGACGTTATCGTAGTTAAGCTAAAAGGCATCGACGATAGGGACGCAGCGCTGGCCTGTAAAGGTAAGCAGATTGCCGTACCTAGAGCGCAATTGCCGGAAGCAGAAGAAAACGAATATTACTGGTCAGATTTGATCGGTTTACGCGTTAAAAATCTGCAAGATATCGATTTTGGTTTAATTGTAGATGTGTTTGAAACGGGTGCAAACGATGTAATCGTTGTTAAGCCCGATGTTGTCGAACCATCTGCAGACGAGAGCATTGTTACTGAC
>JBEDKX010000155.1:0-3471 GCA_041171965.1 Pseudomonadota bacterium
GTTTGTAATTAGTTATATTTAAGCCGCGTTAGATTGCATTTCTAGCGCGGTTTTTTTATGTTTGATCACATTGAAATCTAACGACTGTCTGTAATGAAAGTATCTAAATGACCACACATCTAATTTTAGGCGGGGCGCGTTCTGGTAAAAGTGCTTATGCAGAAAAACTTGCAACAGAAAGTGGCTTGCCCGTCACTTACATTGCTACCGCGCAAATTTATGATGCCGAGTTTAGTGCAAGGGTACAACACCATAAAAACCGTCGGCCGGCCGATTGGGCGCTTATAGAAGAGCCACATTATCTTGCTGCAACACTTAGTCGCTTGGCTGCAGCAGACCAATGTTTAATTGTAGATTGCCTAACCTTATGGCTAGCGCAATGGATATGCGTAGATTGCAAGCCACCTAAAGAGTCAAGCTGGCCAGCAGAGCGACAGACGTTATTGGCGGTATTACCCAACTTGCCAGGCACAGTCATTTTAGTGAGCAACGAAGTCGGCATGGGCATAGTGCCGCTAGGCGAAATCAACCGTCAGTTTCAAGATGAGCAAGGTCGACTAAATCAGGCGGTGGCGGCGGTTACGAACAAAGTCACTTTTATGGCTGCTGGTTTACCTATGCTATTAAAAAGCGCTTAAGGCAAAATTAGCCTTCTAGTGATTTATGTTTCCTTTTAAATCGCAGTAAGCTGCCCATCACCAAAGAATAAGCCGCTGGCACCACTAACAAAGTGAGCAGGGTCGATGAGATCATGCCGCCAATAATGGCCACTGACAGTGGTTTATTGGTTTCACTGCCAGCGCCCAAGCCTAGTGCGGCTGGTAACAGCGCTAAAATAATAGTCAGCGAGGTCATGACAACCGGGCGTAATCTAATTGGACAAGCTTCTTTGAGTGCGTCGTTAATATTGGCACCTTGTTCTACCAGTTGATTGGTTAAATCTACCAGTAAAATTGAGTTTTTAGCGACCAAGCCTATCAGTAAAACCAAGCCTATCATGGAATAGATATTTAGCGTGTCGCCAGAGATTAGTAGTGCGACCAATCCGCCGATAATGGCCAGCGGTTGTGCAAGCATAATAATCAATGGTTGTATAAATGAGTTGAATTGGCTGGCAAGCACCATGTAAAGCAGTACGAATGCTAGCAAAAATACAAATTTTATATTACTTAAGGTTTTGCCAAATTCCTCTGCCTGACCAGTTAATTTAAGCGTGTAATCTGGCGGCACCAATTTAGTGGCGGTGGCTTTTACTAATTCAACAGCTTCGCCTAGTGGCATATTAGGGTTGGCGTAAAAATTAGCCGCGTATTGCAGGTCATAGCGACCAATCACTGCCGCGCCTAGCTCTTTTTTGAAACTGGCGACTGCATCTAATCTAACCAGTTCACCTGTACTACTTCTTAAGTAAATTTTGCTTAAATCTGCGGCGTTTTGAAGTTCTCCATCCAGCGTTTTTAAGCGAATATCGTAGCGCTGGCCATCGCCAGTCGCATCGTTATATTTAGCCACGTTTATGCCACCAGCGTAAAGGGAAACTGCTGTGGCAATATCTGTAGCGCTTAAGCCTAAGTTGGCGGCCCTAGCACGATCGATGTTCATATTGAGTTGCGGTAAATCTAGCTGTACATCTAAATCAACTTTGCCCATATCTGGGTTGCTGCCCAACGCTTGCTGCATGCGTTGCGAAATACGGCCGATTTCCTGTAAGTTGGCGCCTGTTAGGTTGAACTGCAATTTCTCTGAACGTTGCCCGCGCGCGATGGATGCTGGAGACGGAATGGCGCGCACGCCTGGAATATTATCAAACTCTTTTTTGAGCTCTTTAATTAGTACTTGCTGGCTTTTTGAGCGTTCATCTTTAGCTTTTAAGCGTACATTTACATTGCCTTGGTTAACTTGCCCACGTGAGCCTGAACCTATGGTGGCAAAGTAACTTTCCACTTCGTCTGAATGCTTGGCTATGGTGGATTCAACTAATTTAAGTCGCGAATCTGTGTATGCCAAGCTTGAGCCTAATGGTGTTTTTACGTTAATGCTAAAGCTACCTTCGTCAGATTCTGGAATAAAATCTTTATCTACGTGCTTAAAAGCATAACCGCCCATCAATACCACAAAAATAAGGGTGATTATTAATACTAAGCCTCTATGGTTTAGCGTCGCGTTAAGTAATTTTTTGTAAGCATTATCTAGATCAGCCAAACCCTTGCCGATGGAGCTATAAAATTTGTTCTCATTTTTGCTGACTGTTAAATAGCGCGAACATAGCATAGGTGTCAGCGTCAGTGAGACAAATAAAGACGCTAGCACGCCAAACGTAACCACCACGCCGAATGATTTAAAAAATTTTCCGATAATGCCATCCATAAAAATAACGGGGGCAAAAATACACACTAATGATAATGACGCAGCAATGACCGCAAAAGTGACTTCACGCGAGCCATTAAGCGCCGCGCTCATAGGATTGGGGTCTATATTTTGTCTATGGCGGTAAATGTTTTCTAGCACCACTATCGCATCATCTACGACTACGCCTATCAATAATAGTAAGGCGAGCAGCGTCATTGAGTTAAAGGTAAATCCAGAAAAATACATTACGGCAATCGCGGCTAATAATGAAACAGGAATGGCCGTTGCAACAATTAAAGTAGAGCGTATGGAGCGCAGGAAAATAAACACAATTAGCGCGGCTAATAAGGTGCCTGTGAGTAAATGTTCTTTAAGTGAACTCACTAGTTGATTAATGAAAATTGAATCGTTGGTGGAAATTTCCAACTGCATGCCGGGCGGCAAGTTTGGGCGAATGTCATTTTCAAGGCGGCGCTCAACTTCTTTGATAATAGCCACGGTATTGGCATTTGCCACTTTTACCATGCCCAAACCTACCGTAGGCTGACCATTGTAGCGGGCAACTTGGCGATTGTCGGTAATGCTATCTTCCACCGTTGCTACGTCTTTTAGGCGCACCGATACCCCTAATTTATTAACAATAATGAGCTCGGCTAAGTCTTTAATATTGTGAAATTCTAAATCTAATTTTATTAATTGCTCAGCTTGGCTGCTGACTAAAAATCCGCCCGGTAACTGCACATGCTCACGATTAAAGGCATTAATTAAATCATTTGCCGTGAGTTTGTAAGCCGCCATACGTTCTGGCAAGATGTTGACCCGAATCACGCGATCGCGGCGTCCGCCCAGCGTCACTTCACCCACGCCGTTAATCGTTTCAAATTTCTTCTTTAAGACGTTGCTAGCGTATAAATTAAGTTGCTGTATGGTGCGGTCGCCACTCAGCGCCAACCAAATAACTGCCTGAGCGTTGGTATCTACTTTTTGTACCGTTGGCGGGTCGGTATTAGCCGGTAACCGGCGTAGTATCTGACTGACTTTGGCTTGCACTTCGTTATAAGCAACATCGATATTTTTGTCTAAGGTAAAGGTAATGCTAATGCTGGAAACGCCAGGAGAAGA
>JBEDKX010000156.1:0-5580 GCA_041171965.1 Pseudomonadota bacterium
GATGTACGTTGACATCCACTAAGCTCGGGTCTAACTCAATAAACAGCACATAGGCTGGATGTCTATCATGGTGCAGCACATCTTGATAGGCTTGACGTATGGCGTGGGAAATTAGCTTATCTCGTACAAAACGACCGTTAACATATACATATTGCGTATCACTTTTGTGCCGATTAAAAGTTGGTTTGGCAACTACACCCCACAAACGGAGTCCCGCGGCAGATTCTTCGAGCTGTATCGTTTCAGCCGCAAATTCCGCGCCTAATACCTCACCAAATCTTTTTGCTGGCTCACTCACCGCATAACGACTAAGCGCTCGGCCATTGTGTTGCAGCATAAATGCCACATCGGGCCGTGATAGTGCAACGCGATTAAACGCCGCCTCGCAATGGCCAAACTCCGTACCTTCAGTTTTTAAAAATTTACGCCGCGCTGGCGTGTTGAAATATAAATCATTCACTTCAATGACGGTGCCAGCATCCAAAGCAGCAGGCTCTATGGCTGAAATATCACTGCCATCTGACGTGATGCGCCAAGCGTGTTTACTGTCAGCAAATCGGCTATTGATTAAGGTCCGTGAAACTGAAGCAATACTGGCCAACGCTTCACCTCTAAAACCTAAACTTGCGACGGATTCTAAATCTTCTAAACTGGCAATTTTGCTAGTAGCATGACGCGTTAAAGCGAGCGCCAAATCATCTTGCGTTATGCCCTTGCCATTATCAGCCACTCTTAATTGCTTCACACCACCTTGTACCAAAGACACTTGAATATCGGTACTACCAGCATCTAAGCTGTTCTCTAACAGTTCTTTAAGTGCAGAAGCGGGACGCTCTACCACCTCGCCTGCGGCAATTTGGCTAATCAGTTGATCGGGTAAAAGTTGAATGCGCATTTTGGATCGTTACTTTAGATAATATTTATATTCGTGTTGGTATTTTTATTGATATCGGTATTACAGCGAAGTTTAATATAGCTGTTTTTCTAAAGCCTTTTTATATAGCGATTTAGTATTGGTATTTTACCTGTTTTAAGCTAAATTCTTAAAAGTATGCATTCAAACAATCAATCAATCTCACAAAACGCTTACCTAGAAAGCTTTACCCAAGCACGCTTACTCAAGCGGCATCATCACTTTTACTTAGGGCCGACTAATTCAGGAAAAACCTATAACGCCTTAATTGCCTTACAAAATGCTAAATCTGGTGTGTATCTGGCACCTTTGCGTTTACTGGCCATGGAAATTCGTGACCGACTAGTGGCGGCCGGTGTACCTTGCAACCTCATTACTGGTGAAGAGCGCGTATTGATGGAAGGCGCGCAACACACAGCTTCCACCATTGAAATGATGAACACTAGCAGGCCTGTAGAAGTAGCCATTATTGATGAAATACAAATGCTGCAAGACCCAGACCGTGGCAGCGCTTGGACAGCTGCATTGGTCGGCGTGCCTGCAAAGCGAGTTTTTATTTGCGGCTCAAATGCAGTCACAGCGCCTTGCCTCGCGGTGATTGAGCAAATGGGCGAAACCCACGAAATAAGCTATTTAGCAAGAAAAACGCCTTTAGAATTAGAGGCTGAAAGTATCTGCGGCAAGCATTATAGTCGCCAGAAACTTAAGCCCAAGCTACAAAAAGGCGATGCTATTATCGCTTTTAGCCGCAAAGATGTACTGACCTTTTCTGCCCGTTTTAGGCAATGGGGATTTACCGTAGCGAGTATTTATGGTTCATTGTCGCCAGAAGTACGTCGTACGGAATCTGAGCGATTTTGCTCAGGTGCGGCAGACATTCTCGTCGCCACTGACGCCATTGGCATGGGTTTAAACCTACCCATACGGCGCATCATTTTTTCAAATATTCATAAATTCGATGGCGTGGCTAGCCGCCCACTTAATGCAACTGAAGTACGACAGATAGCCGGTCGCGCTGGGCGTTTTGGCATTTACGCAACGGGCTATGTGAGTGTGCTAGAAAACGACGAGTTAATTCATATAGCGCACATGATGAGTGTGGATGACACATCAGACTTAAGCAGGCTACCAGTGAACATCAGTTTTAATCAGCTGGGCCAAATCGCAACACAGCTACATACTAAAAAAATTGCAGAAGTACTGACTTATATCAGCAAAGAAACCGATTTAAGGCAGAGTTATTTGCTCAAACACCACTCAACAATCAAATTAGTCAGGCGCTATTGGTTGATGAGTTCGCGCCGCATATGTCATTAAAGGATAAATTTATTTTTGTCTGTGCGCCGATTTCACTCAATGTAGCCTATGAAAAAGACTATTACCTTATGTGCTTGCAAAGTGTTGCACTCTCGCACCAGCGTAGCCTACCTTTTGCACCAACTTGGCTAAGCGCGAGCAACCCTAAATACTTAGAGGCGGCGGAGTTGCTCAGCCATAACTTGAGTTTGTATGCTTGGCTTAGCTTTAAGTTTCCGCAGATTTTTTTGGATGGTGCTGGTGTTAAAGCTTTACGTCAACAAGTTAGCCGCTATATAGAAAGCGCCCTGCTCACCCAAGCTGGCTATGGAGATACCAGCAGAGAAATTGATTATTTAATGACCAAAAGGCGCTAGTTTTTTGAGCATATTTTTTGAATCAAGTTAATTAATTACTGTGCACTTAATTACTGTGCACTTAATCACTATACAATTAATTTATACCCAGCTAATTTAAAGCCAGCTAATCCAAATTCACTGTTTCAAGATATTCTGGCACAGACACCTGCCAATGTAGCTTTTCTTCAATATGTAGCCGCATTGCATCTGCCGCCACTGGCTCGCCATGTGTAATAAATGTCTTTTTCGGTGGCGCGTCAAAGCCAGCGAGCCAATCAAGAATCTCCGAATAATCTGCATGTGCAGATAAGTTAGAAATCAACGCTATATCCGCTTCTACAGGCACATAATCACCATGTATTTTTATACTTTGTACGCCATCAAGCATTGCCGCACCTCTGGTACCTGCGGCTTGGAACCCTACGAACAAAATAGTGTTATTCGGCTTAGGAACAAAAGCCTTCAAGTGATGCACAACACGTCCGCCAGAAGCCATACCACTGGCTGAAAGAATAATCATGGGGCCTTTGGTGTCATTCAAACGCTTCGATTCTTCTATGCTATTCACCATATGCGCAGTGTGACAAAGTGCGCTCGATTGTTCAGGCGTTAAGCGATGCTCACCACGATAATGGTTAAAGATTGCGGTGGCATCAACTGCCATTGGGCTGTTTAAATAGACCGGAATATCATTCGATATTGCACCAGAAGATTTGAGCAAATAAATGTAATAAAGTAGTTCTTGCGCCCTACCCACGGCAAATACTGGAATAAGCACTATGCCTTTACGTGCGACCGTTTTATTAATAATTTCAGCCAACTTAGTTTTTGGATCTTCCCGTTCATGCAGGCGGTTACCATAGGTTGATTCTAGAACTAAATAATCAGCCTGCTTGATAGTTACTGGCGGTTTCATCAAAATATCACGGGGTCGACCAATATCACCAGAGAAAACAATAGACGTTTTTTTATTATGTATACGCACAAAAGCCGAGCCTAAAATGTGGCCATTCGGTGAAAACCTCAGCGTCAAGCCATCACCCAAATTGACATCTTGCTCATAATTAACGGCGTTCAGTAAGGCAAGTGCATCTAATGCATCTTCTTGCGTATAAAGAGGCAAGGCTGGATTATGTTTTGAAAAACCACGTTTGTTTGCATACTTAGCATCTTCTTCTTGCAGATGCGCAGAATCAGGCAATAGAATTTCGCATAAATCACGCGTAGCCTCTGTGCAATAAACCTTGCCAGAAAATCCATTCTTAACAAAAAGTGGCAGATAGCCAGTATGGTCGATATGCGCGTGTGTTAACACCACGAAATCAACTGTTGCAGGATCTATAGGTAGTTTTGCCCAATTTTTAAGGCGTAATTGCTTCAGACCTTGAAATAACCCGCAATCAATTAAAATGCGTTTTGAGCCGCCACTAGGGGTAGCGCAAGTTAGTAGGTATTTTGAGCCGGTAACGGTTCCAGTCGCACCAAGAAATGTTAATTCCATGTTGAAATCTCCTTTAATAACTTTCACGCCACGGCTGGGAACGTTAAATCACTCTAACGCAACCTTAGTTTTCGCAAGCGCAGGATTAGTAGAAAAATACTTTTTAATGCCGGTTAAAATAGAGTTCACCAGCTGATCTTGATAAGTTTCGTCATTCAATTTCCGCTCTTCTTCAGGATTACTGATAAAAGCTGTTTCAACTAAAATTGAAGGAATATCAGGCGATTTTAATACGGCAAAGGCCGCTTGTTCAACATGCTTAGTGTGCAAGGTGTTAATACTGGCTATTTGAGCAAGCACCGCTTTACCTAACTTTAAGCTATCGGTGATGGTCGCAGTTTGTGATAGATCAAGTAATGTTCTCGCCAACACCGGGTCTTTATCATCTAAACTGACGCCACCAATTAAATCTGACTCATTTTCCTTTTTAGCTAAATATCGTGCACTAGCACTAGTAGCACCGCGCTCAGATAAAGCAAATACCGACGAACCTCTTGCCGAAGTGTTAGTAAAAGAATCGGCATGAATCGACACAAACAAGTCTGCTTGCATTTTTCGCGCCTTAACCACACGCCCATGTAACGGAATAAAATAATCGCTGTCGCGTGTTAATACCCCACGCATATTTGGCTCGCCATCAATTTTGTCTTTTAGTCTTTTTGCAATCATTAAAGTAATGTCTTTTTCATGACTGCCATTCGCACCACGCGCACCTGGATCTTCGCCACCATGACCGGCATCTATTGCAATGATAATTTGACGTAAGTCTTTATTAATGTATGCACTATTAGGTTGCTCGCTTTTAGATTCAGCACTTTTAATCTCAATATTGTTTGAGCTATTTTTGTCAGACTTAGTCTGAAGCTTTTCTTGCAATAGTTCCGGGTTGCTAGCTTCCGTTTTATCAATTGCTGCAGGCGAAGATCGGCTAAATTCCATCGACTTAGTGATGTTAAGTTCTTTATTTGAAGAAGCTTGATCAATTGAGGGCGACTTTAGTGTCGTAGCATCGGCTAATATTTGCGCCTTAGATTCAGCACTTAAAGCTAAATTGTTATTGCTATTAGCGACAGCATCTCGCCCTTCAACCATTGCCATAAGCGGATCTTTAAGCGGGTAAACGTCCAACACTAAGCGATATTTATAATCGCCAGTTGGCACTAAAGTAAAAGCGTTAGGTTTAACTTCAGACTTTAAATCAAACACTAATCGCACGGCGTTAGTCTGATATTTAGCGACGCGAATTTGCTTAATGTAAGGGTCGCTGGCTAAAATCTTGTCAGACAAAGATTTGACATTTTGATTGAGCTCAATATTTTCAATATCCAAGACGATACGATCAGGATTCTGTAACGATCTCATTTTGTAATTAAATGGCAAGCTGGATTCTAGTGTGATGCGCGTGTAATCCTGAGCAGGCCAAACTCTGGCTGCCACCACATTATTTGCCGCTTCTACCATAGAAAAACTACCAAAAAGAAAACTGAGTAGCAGACTTAAACAGCATATCC
>JBEDKX010000157.1:0-4911 GCA_041171965.1 Pseudomonadota bacterium
AAAATTACAAATCAAAAATTACAAATCAAAAATTATGAATACAACACTGGCTCTAACAAAAGAAGAAACTCAGATTTTAGCGGATAATATAACAGAAATGAATAAAGGTAAATTTAGTTTGGTCCTGATGCTAATGTTAGTGACATTAGCTGCGTGTGGTAAAAAAGAGGCAGGTTCTGCTAGTTCAAGCGTAGCTGATTCAGGTTCCTGTAATCTAGTATCAACCAAAGACAATAGCCCTCTATCAATTAAAACTCTTCCTACAGATATCGCAGAAGCTAAAGAATTTTTGGCAACTTGTAAGAATCCTTATACACAAATTTATGCCAAAAATGCTGAAGCAGCAAAAGCTGGCCATAAGCAATATAACTTTCAGGGTTGTAGTGGCTGTCATGGGGGTAATGCTAATGGTTTAATGGGCCCTAGTATCATTGATGCTCAATGGGAATATCCAAAACATAATACGGATAAAGGTATGTTTGAGACGATTGCTGGTGGTACTAATGGTAAAGGTGCAACCGCCCGTGGCAGCATGCTGACATGGCACTCACAGCTTGCCGGTCATACTGGTGACGGTTTAGATACCGATACTATTCTGAAAATTATGGCTTGGTTGCGTACGCAGTATGTTGGAGGCGGTGAAACACCTTGGTTGAATTAGCATTTGGTTAGGTGCTAAGTCACTAGTAAAATTCTGGCAACACTTGCTGATGGCAAAGGCGGCTTGAAGCACTGACATCTTAAACGGCTACTGTATAATTGCAGTAGCCGTTTTTTTTATAAATATGATTGCACGAAATATTTTACGTTAAGGTTTACATGAACAACACAGTTAATCATCCCTTGCACCATGTTGTTATTGTGGGTGGTGGTGCCGGCGGATTAGAGCTGGCAACTAAGCTTGGTGATAGTTTAGGCCGCAAAGGTAAAGCGCTGATAACGCTGATTGATAAATCCAAAACTCACGTTTGGAAACCACTATTGCATGAAATCGCCGCTGGTAGTATGGACCCTGAAAAACATGAGCTGGACTATATAGCACAAGCCCATTGGCATCACTTTAAATTTCGCTTAGGTAGCATGGATAGCCTTAATCGGGCTAAACGTGAAGTCTCTATCTCACCGCATCACGATGAAGATGGCATTGAGGTGATTCCTAGGCGTACCTTGCAATATGATACTTTGATTATTGCCGTCGGAAGTACTACCAATGATTTTGGCGTTAAAGGTGCCAGTGAGTTTTCAATTGCTTTAGATACACAAGATCAGGCAGAACGCTTTCATAGACGTTTACATAACGCCTTATTACGCGCTCAAACGCAAATTGAGCCCTTACAGGCTGGTCAGTTAGAAGTGGTCATTGTGGGTGCAGGCGCAACCGGCGTAGAGCTATCCGCTGAGTTGCATAATACCACCCGTGAACTTACCGCTTATGGATTAGATAAAATTGATCCAGACCACGATATTAGAATTTCCTTAATAGAAGCGAGTGATCGAGTATTGCCGGCACTGCCTGCGCAACTTTCTCATTCTGTAGAGTTAGAGTTGCGAAAGCTAAAGGTTAATCTTTATACCGCTGAACGTGTTACCGAGGTCACGGATAAAGGCATATTTACCCATAGCGGTTTGTTTATTCCATCGGCATTAGTGGTTTGGGCTGCTGGTATCAAAGCACCAGAATTTCTGCGTGATATAGATGGTTTAGAAACTAATCGCATTAATCAATTGGTGGTACAACGCAACTTACAAACCACGCGTGATGAAAATATATTTGCTTTTGGTGATTGTGCCGCTTGCCCGCGGGGAGATGCTGCTGTTGGTGTAGTTGAGGCAAATGTTCCACCTCGTGCGCAGGCAGCTCATCAGCAGGCTTCTATGATGATTAAAACGGTTAAGTGTCGCGTTGCCGGCAAAAAAGGTTTGCCAGAATATACTTATCGAGATTATGGATCACTGGTGAATTTAGGCCGTTACTCTACAGTGGGGAGTCTGATGGGTTCTATTACTGGCGGCAGTCTTTTTATTGAGGGAATGTTTGCTAGATTAATGTATAAGTCATTGTATAAAATGCATTTAATGGCATTGCACGGATTTTGGAGTACGGCCTTACAAACACTGGCACGCATCATTACACGACGCACAGAGTCGCATGTTAAGCTTCACTAGTTATCTCTTCACTAGTTATCTCTTCACTAGTTATCTCTTAACTAGTATTACTAGCATCTAATCAATATAAAAAAATTCTCATTAAAATAACTAAAGCCTCAATAATGACGAGGCTTTAGTTATTCTCAATCTGTCAAAATCACTCGCTACTATATTTGTTTGCGATAAAGTCGATTAATTAAGCTCATTGATATAATCACGAATAAGCCAAAAATGATGACGATATGATCGATATCAACGCTTGCTTTAACCATCCAAGTATAAGCACCGCTTAATATTAGAATGCCAAGATTTTCATTAAAGTTTTGTACGGCAATCGAGTGACCTGCACCTATGAGCAAGTGTCCTCTATGTTGCAACAGCGCATTCAAAGGCACTACAAAAAACCCACTGAGAACGCCTATCAAGAACAATAAAATGGCCGCCATGAGCCACTCGTTGACTAACACCATGCTAATGACTAGTACGCCCATTAAAATGCCAGCAGGTAAAACTTTTGCTGAGTTTTCAAGGCTGATATAGCGTGCCGCTATAATCGAGCCTATTGCAACGCCCAATGCAACAGACGCTGTCATCTGCGTTGCGTGGTCGAGATTAAGATTAAGGGCGATGCCGGCCCAAGCAATCACAACTAATCTTAACGTGGCTCCTGCACCCCAGAATAAAGTGGTGACTGATAATGACACTTGGCCTTGCGCATCGCGCCAAAGTACAATAAATGAGCGATAAAAATCTCTGAATAAAGAGACTAAGTCTTTCTTTGGGATGGTGTGATCAATGGGTAATTTAGGAATAAATAGGTTGAAGCCAGCCGCGACTAAATATAAAGCAGTAATGGCGATGATGGCGGCCTCTGGATCTATGCTGGCCATTTTGCCACCCACAATAGCCCCTAGAATAATGGCTATCACGGTTGAACCTTCGACCCAACCATTGGCGCTAACTAGTTTATCTGGCGGTAGTAACTCAGTTAATATGCCGTACTTTGCCGGTGAATACGCCGCAGCACCTATACCAACGATGCCATAAGCATAGAGTGGAGGCATGCCTAATATCATGGCTAAGCTACCAATAAACTTTATGCCATTCGCAATAAACATCACTCGCCCTTTTGGTAATGCATCGGCAAATGAGCCAACAAAAGGGGCTAGGACGATATAAGAAATAACAAAAAATTGCAGTAACAGCGGTTTGTGCCAGTCTGGCGCATGCATTTGTTGTAACAAGGCAATCGCTGCAAATAACAAGGCATTATCAGCCAGTGCTGATAGAAATTGTGCAACGAGTAGTGTCACCGCGAAGTAGCGTTACATGACCATTATGTCCCCAACCTTTGAAACGGTCGACCACATAAGTCAGTCCAGAACTACCTTCGGTTAAATAAGGCGTATCGATTTGAGCAATATTGCCTAAACACACTACTTTAGTGCCAGGACCAGCACGGGTGATGAGTGTTTTCATTTGTTTAGGGGTTAGATTTTGCGCTTCGTCGATAATGAGAAATTTATTCAAAAATGTACGTCCACGCATAAAGTTGAGTGATTTTACCTTAATGCGGCTGCGTATTAAATCTTGTGTAGCAGCGCGACCCCATTCACCGGCATCTTCATCACTTTTATTTAGCACGTCTAGGTTGTCATCTAACGCACCCATCCACGGGCCCATTTTTTCTTCCTCTGTACCAGGTAAAAAGCCAATGTCTTCACCCACAGAAACGGTTACGCGCGTCATGATGATTTCAGAATAAATTTTTGTATCGAGCACTTGAGTCAGTGCAGCGGCAAGTGTCAGTAAGGTTTTACCCGTACCAGCTTGTCCTAATAGGCTGACGAAATCGACCTCAGGATCTAATAGTAAATTAAGTGCAAAATTTTGCTCACGATTGCGCGCCGTAATGCCCCAAACATTGTTTTTAGGTAAAAGATGATCTTTAACCACTTCTAATACGGCGGTGTTACCTTCTACGCTACGCACCATTGCATGGAAAGGTTTTTCATACTCATAAAAAACAAATTCATTAATCAAGAATGTTTTACACAAAGGGCCAGAGAGGCGGTAAAACATCCGGCCAGATTCTTGCCATGATTCCATTTCTTTGCTGTGTTTTTCCCAAAAGTCGGCAGGCAATTCTTTCATGCCGCTGTACAACAGTTCGGTATCCTCAAGTACTTTGTCGTTAAAGTAGTCCTCGGCAGGCATGCCTAATGCGCGCGCTTTAATCCGAATGTTAATGTCTTTACTGACTAAAATAACTTGTCGGCTAGGGTGGCTGTGTTGTAAAGCCATCACCACGCCAAGTATCTGGTTGTCGGCCTTGCTGCCAGCTAAGCCAGGTAGTTCAACATTCACTTGGTTAGTCTGTAAAAATAGGCGGCCGGTGACGTGTTTGTTGCCATGAATAGACAGCGGGCATCCAAGTTCGAGGTCGACTAAAGCCGTTCCTACAATTTCTTCTAAGTTGCGGCTGGCTTGGCGTGCATTACGTGCAACTTCGGTTAACCCTTTTTTGTTATTATCCAGCTCCTCCAGCGTCACCATAGGCAAGTAAATATCATGCTCTTCAAAACGAAATAAACTAGAAGGATCATGCATTAATACATTGGTATCAAGTACGAATAGTTTTGCGACTTCGATTTGTTTTTTGGTCATAAAATAGCTTTCTATGAGAGTGTTGAAATGAAACCCATGATTAGACTTAGTGAGAAAACCATTATTTAATTTGAATCGTATATTGCTATTTAGAGT
>JBEDKX010000158.1:0-3454 GCA_041171965.1 Pseudomonadota bacterium
GGGCCTGGAGTACTGAATAAAAAGAGTGAGTTCCCTTCCACTAATGATACGGATTTTCCATTAAGCGACCAAGCCGTTGGCTGTTACAAATCAGGGTTACCATTCATTGATAAGTATTTACCGTTTTGGGCGGCTACCTTTGTGAACAGAACGCTTATTGTTATTTTACCTTTGCTAGCGCTACTTATTCCCCTGACTAAAATCATACCAACCGTCTATATTTGGCTGGTAAAAAGAAAACTGTTCAGATATTACGGAGAGTTACGATACATCGATGCACAATTAAGAGAAAAGACGCTGGCAGAAAACAGAATGCAGTATCTGGATAAATTGAATGAAATTGACGACAAGGTTAGCGAGCTAAAATTACCAGTGACCTTCTCGCAATATGCTTATGAGTTGAGGGCTCATATTGAATTGGTTAGGTCTAAACTGCAAAAAATAACATAGAAAACCAAAGCCTCTAATTATGTTTTGAGCTGAATCGAAAATAGCTGCCGGCTAAAACCTACATACTTTGGTAAATTGGGCCTTCGCCACCCTGCGGCGCTACCCAGTTTATGTTCTGGCTTGGGTCTTTGATGTCGCAAGCTTTACAATGAACACAATTCTGACTGTTAATCTGCAATCGTGGATTATTACCCGCTTCGTCCCTCATAATTTCATAGACGCCCGCAGGGCAGTAACGCTGTTCTGGAGAGTCATATTGATGCAGATTTAACGTAATAGCAATATCAGCATCTTTCAAGTGTAGGTGGCAGGGCTGATCTTCTGCATGGTTGGTATTTGAAAGGAAAACCGAAGAAGGTCGATCAAAAGTGAGGATGCCGTCAGGTTTAGGATAAACGATAGGCTGACTTTTTGCGGCTAACTTGAGTTTGGTATGGTCTGCGCTATTGTGTAAAGTCCAAGGCGCTTTACCTTTAAGTAACAGTTGATCTAGCCCTACCAGCAAACTACCGATATTAGTCCCTTTACTCATATAAGGTTTGAAGTTGCGAGCCTTATAAAGCTCAGCGTAAAGCCAAGAGCCGCGAAATTTCTCGGGATATGCGCTGAGTTCATCCAACGCTCGACCCTCAGCCAAGGCTTCAAAGACCGCTTCAGCGGCGAGCGCTCCAGTTTTAATGGCGGCATGCGAACCCTTAATACGCGACGCGTTAAGAAATCCAGCATCGTCGCCGATTAACGCTCCACCTGGAAACACCAACTTAGGCAGCGATTGAATACCGCCGGCAGCAATGGTTCTTGCGCCATATGCAATGCGCTTAGCGCCTGCAAAATACTGTTTTATTTTTGGATGCGTCTTGAATCGCTGAAATTCTTCGAAAGGTGATAGGTAGGGATTACTGTAACCAAGCCCCACCACAAAACCAACGGAGACCAAATGATTGCCGTAGTGATACAGGAAGCCTCCGCCGTAGGTATCAGATTTCAAAGGCCAACCAGCGCTATGGACAACTAAGCCAGATTTGAAATGCTCAGGCTTTATTTCCCATAACTCCTTAATGCCAAGACCATAGGTTTGCGGATCAACATTATCGCGTAGATTAAACTTGGCTTCTAAATTCTTCCCTAATTCGCCACGGCAGCCTTCGGCAAACAAGGTGTATTTTGCATGAAGTTCCATGCCGCGCTGAAAGGCGGCTGTTGCTTGTCCATCATGACCAACACCCATATCACCAGTGGCCACACCCTTCACTGCACCGTTTTCATCATAGACCACTTCGGCACCAGCAAAGCCAGCATAAATTTCTACGCCTAGCGCCTCGGCTTGCTCAGCTAGCCAACGCGTTACCTGACCAAGACTAACGACATAATTGCCGTGATTCTGCAAACTATCCGGCACTAAAAAATCAGGTACTTTGAAGCCACTAGACTGCTGGAGAAAAACAAACTGATCCTCTGTCACCAAAGTGTCTAGCGGAGCGCCCTTTTCTTTCCAATCAGGAATCAGTTCATTTAATGCGCGAGGATCCATGATAGCCCCGGACAAGATGTGGGCGCCGATTTCCGCTCCTTTATCGATCAGACAAACATTAATGTCCGTATTCAATTGTTTAAGACGAATCGCAGCTGCTAGGCCGGCCGGGCCACCACCGACGATAAGTACGTCAAAATTCATTGATTCACGCATGATGGAGCTTTCATAGACTAAATAATTAAAGGGTAAAATTTGAACGGCCTTATAAGGCTGATTTAGCAAAAGGGTTAATTTTCTCACGCATCTGAAAGGTCTTATTTGACCTGCATTTACTGACTTCAGACATTATCAACCACCTAATAAATCCAGAGAAGTATTAAATGATTAATCTTAATTTGAAAATAAAAAAAGTCGATAAAGATTTAGTATAAACTAATGCACCATCATTCAAAGGCATCGCAATTAAGTGAACACCGAACATCCCACAAAAGGCATTTTATTCATTTGTGCTGCCGTGTTTCTCTTTGCAAGTAGTGACGCTTTATCTAAATACCTGACCAATTTTTATCCGGTAGTAATGGTGTTATGGGTTAGATATTTGGTGCATATTTTACTGATGCTAGCAGTCTTAAGACCAAAATCATTAAGCACATTACTGGTCTGTAAGCGACCAAAACTGCAAATAATTCGTGGGCTATGCATGGTCTGCACTAACTTACTATTCATCTCAGCTTTAAGATACATTCCTTTAGCTGAAGGCACCTCAATTGTTTATATTAGCCCATTATTAGTCACTGCATTTTCCGGCCCATTCTTAGGTGAGCGTGTCGGGCGATTACAATGGTTCGCTGTACTCATTGGTTTTATAGGTGTTTTATTGGTGGTACGCCCAGGCGGGAGCATATTTCACCCGGTAGCATTACTGGCATTAGGCGCGGCGTTCTCTTTCAGTTTGTATCAACTCATTACAAGAAAACTGAATAATATCGACAGCTCAAGCACTACAAACTTTATTAGCGGCCTAGTCAGCGCTGTGGTTACTAGTCTATTAATTCCATTTTTCTGGAAAGCACCTACACTATATTTTTCTATATTAATGGTGATACTCGGGGTATCCGCACTCATCAGCCATTTATTAATGACACACGCCTACCAGCATGCCAAACCTTCAACATTAGCGCCGTTTTCATATATGCAACTTTTATTTGCTGGACTAATCGGCTATGCCTTTTTTAATCAAATTCCAGATATGATTGGTCTTATTGGTATGCTCGTCATTGTGGCGGGAGGGCTGTTAATTTTAGTTAAGCGACGTGTTTAAATTGATTATATTTAAAATAAACAATCAACTGATTAACATTCGTGATGCGACCGCCCTACTCTAACGACGCAATTTATTTTTATTAACGGGTTGGCTCATAGCGATTAATCTGATGGATATGTTCCAGCATATTGTCCTTGCCTATTTTATCAATCAGCCCCGCTGTTTTGAGCTTTTGAATAACATTAGGTCTTGCCTCACATAATACC
>JBEDKX010000159.1:0-3431 GCA_041171965.1 Pseudomonadota bacterium
TGATCAAAGATTACTGTCTGTCATTAAGCGCTTCAACAAGATCAATGAAGAAATCTTGATTGGGCGATGCAGTGACTTAGAGTTCACGCCAGTTTGATTAACTTTTATTAAATCACTTGGGTAATAGTCGAATCAAACAGGACAAGACTCAGAAACAACAATCACTTAATGAGGTGTCAATTAAATCCAGCAATCGCATAGCGTCGCTCTAACCAACGAGCAGCCAGCACGATTAAGGACACTAGCGCAAGGTAAACCAGTGCCGCCAGCATATATGCTTTAAAGAACTGAAAGTTAGTCGCCGCCAACTCCTGCACACGTGCAAAAAACTCGGTGTACTGAATCAAAAAAGCTACCGAGCTATCCTTTAAGTTCCCTATCACTTGATTAGTCAGCGCTGGCACTGATAAACGTAGCACTTGCGGCAAAGTGATGAGCTTAAAAATTTGTTGTGAGCTAAATCCCTGCGCCCTCGCCGCCTCTAGCTCAGCATGGTCCAAACCATTATATGCAGAAGTTAGATAAGCGGAATTATAGGCGGCGACGTTCAGCGTAAAACCGATGATGGCCACAGCAAATGGCGACAGTTTCACTCCCCACTGCGGCAGACCGTAATACATGAGAAATAACAATACGATTAGTGGCATGCCTATGAAAAATGCCGTGTAGCCGCGAATAAAAGTACTCAGCAATGTATTGTGGCTTAACGAGGCATAGAATACTGCGATACCCAGCAGCAAACCACTAATACTGACGATGACTGTGAGTGTTAGCGTTTGCATCAGGCCAGCCAAAATGAGCGGCATCTGCTCTAACAGGTCGCTCTGAAAAGCTAACCAGCCATTCATCACGAGTTAGACTCCTGCCCAAAGAATGCACGGACTTTTTGATCAGGATGATGCCGAGCTAATTGGTCAATCGAGTCTTCAGCGCAAACCACACCTTTATCTAAAAATACCACTTTGTCTGAAATTTGACGCGCCAGTTGCAGATCATGCGTTACGCACAACATAGTCACTTTTTCTTGATGCAAGCGATTCATCAACTCAGCAACTTCTCTAGACATTACCGGATCTAGCGCGGAGGTCGGTTCATCAAACAACACGACTGCTGGGTCCATAGCCAATGCTCGCGCTAACGCTACCCGTTGCTTTTGTCCGCCAGACAACTGTCCTGGAAACTTGTCTGCACTGCTTAGCATGTCTAGACGCGCTAATTCAAATAGTGCTTTTTGCTTGGCATCACCACGGGACATACCTTTAAGTTTAAGCAAGCCTAAGGTGACATTATCTAACACGCTAAGATGTCGATATAGCGCAAATTGTTGAAAAACAAAACCTATATGTTGTCTCAACTCGCGCACATCAACATCGGGCCTAGTAATTTCTTCGCCACGAAAGTAGATACTGCCACTAGTGGAATCTTCAAGGCGATTCAGACAACGCAATAACGTAGACTTTCCGCATCCAGACGGCCCCATCACCACTTTCATGTCGCCTTCTAAAACATCAAGATTTATGCCATTCAGAACAGTTTGCTCACCAAACTTCTTGACCAGTTTGCGAACCTCTATCAGTGCCATGCACAATTCTCCAATATTGACATTTCTACTGTTATTTTTAAACCAGTCATTTCAAGACCAATCCAGGAATACGATAATGCTGTTCAATCAATTGAACCGCCCATAGTAATATCCGAAAAATAGAGAAATAAAGCACACCTACCGCTAGATATATTTCTACACCGCGTAAGGTCGTCGCTGATAGCGTCATTGCTTGTTTAGTAATTTCAGGAATGCCTACGGTATAGGCAAAAGGTGAATATTTAAGAACGGTAGTAAACTCATTGACCATACCCGGCAGCGCAAAGCGCAACATTTGTGGCAACTCGATAAATCTAAATACTTGCAGCCGCGTCATTCCCATCGCTTCTGCAGCAATGATTTCAGCATTATCCACCGAGCTTAGTGCGCCACGAAAAACCTCAGACAGATAAGCTCCTGAAATCAGCCCCAAACTCAGTGCCATGGCCAATAGTGGCGGCACTTTAATGCCAACACTAGGCAAGCCAAAATAAACTATAAAAAGCAGCACTAATACTGGTACACCGCGAAAAATATAGGTATAGGCGCTAATAAGTGGCTTAATCCAAGAGATACCAAGCCTGCGCATGCAAGCGGTGGCCAAACCAACCACCATGCCAGTGGCACTGCAAACCAGTGTCACTAACAGCGTGTAGATTAAACCTTGCCCAAGCTGGGCAACGATATCAATGAAACTAATCTGAAAAGGCTGCAAGGCTTACTGCATCCACTTAGCCGTGATCGCTTTGATGTAGTCAGCACCTTGCTCATCTAGATACCGATCGAAATCATCACGCATCTTACTGCCCTTAGAAAAAGCAAATCCATACTGATCAAATCCGGTAAACACATAGCTACTTTGGAACGGCAAATGTAATTTAGATTTATAATTTGCGAGCACCGGCTCCTCAATAAAAGCAAGGTCAAGGTTACCATTTTGCAGATCTGTCACCACTTCAGTATAAGACGGGTAAAGCTTCACTTGACTGAGTGTGTAATAACCCTTGGGTTCTAACTCGTTTTTAATTAGGTCGTTATAAGCCATACCTCTTGGGTAACCAATCGAATATTTTTTAAGTTCGGCCAAATCGGTAATTTTAATATTTCGACTGTTAAGACTCACTAAATGCCAAGCATTGTCATAGTATGGCTTAGAAAAATCCATTGCTTCTTTACGCTTAGCGGTAATAGAAATACCTGAGAATGCAACGTCGGCCTGCCCACTAGAAACTGCGCCCAGCATGCCTTGCCAATCGTAGGGTGTGATCTTCATGGTCAAGCCACGTGATTTACAATAAGCTTCAAAAATCTCTAAATCGGAGCCTTTAATAACACCATTTTCCGCATAAAGCATAGGTGGAGAAGTTGAGGAAACCGCTACGCTAACCACATTCGCTTCATCTTGTTTAGAGCAAGCAGACAAGGCCGCAGCAAAAAAAATGATTAAAGCCGTCAATAGATATTTTCTACACATCAGACACTCCAGTTTTTATAGTTTTTTTTCAATCAAATAGTTAAATAAGTGCGTAGCAATTGATCTCTGATCAAATGTAAAAAGTAGCACTAGCTTATCGCTAGATTTACATAAAGCTTGAAAATTATAGCATGTAAATTTTCAGTAGACGATTCAGCCATAGCTGGGTCAAATCTTAAAAATACAGGTATAAATCTAATTTACGATAGCCATGTATCCGGCACAGTCAATAGCTGATACTGACAAATTAAACTAACTCTAAAACAAGTCGCATTTTATTTGAGTAATTAGCAATTAAATCGCTTGGACAGACTGCTGCTTTAGGTGTAGGTATGGATTTAATCTATAAGCCAGACCTTGCACATACCTTAGAAA
>JBEDKX010000160.1:0-3394 GCA_041171965.1 Pseudomonadota bacterium
GTGCTAGGTTCTTATTATCCAAGTTAATTAATTTAGGCACACCGCATGAGCACATATAGTGAAATTGAAGCAAAGGATTTATTCAACATGATGGCAACACAGCCATTATTGTTAGTTGATGTACGAAATGATGATGAGGTGGCACGCGGCATAATTGCCGGCGCAGTGCATATTCCATTGGCGATGTTACCTGCACAATGTGAACCATTAACTAAGGCAGATAATGTCGTTTTTTATTGTCACAGCGGCATCCGCTCTGCCCATGCGGCGGCTTTTGCGGCGAACCAAGGTTGTAAAAACGTATATAACTTAGTTGGTGGCGTTTTAGCGTGGAACAAGGCCGGCCTGCCATTTGTTGCAAAAAATAATGAGGCTAAGCGCTAATGGAATTTGATAAGGAAGTGGACGCGACTGGACTGAAATGTCCATTACCCATTTTACGTTGTAAAAAAGCCTTGAGCGAAATAGAATCCGCTCAGGTATTAAAAATAACCGCTACCGATACCGGCGCGGTGAAAGACTTTAAAGCATTTTGCACACAAACTGGCCATACTCTTCTACAGCTTGATGAAGCGAATAGTGTGTATGTTTTTTACATCAAAAAACGCGTAGTTTAGTTTGTATTAAATATAGATTTTTTAGTACAGCGCTCATAACATATAGTGATATTAAAAAAGGGAGCCGATGCTCCCTTTTTTAATATTCATGACTTTTCACTTAATACGCTTGCCAATTAATCACCGATTATTTTAACTTAGCCAACTGGTTTTGCAGCTTGTCTACACTGGTACTAAACTCTGCGACACGGGCTTTCTCTTGCTCAACTACAGCAACTGGCGCGCGCGCTACAAAACTTTCGTTGTTAAGCTTGCCGTTAGCCTTGCTAATTTCGCCTTCTAATCGGGCAATTTCTTTACCCAAGCGCTCTTTCTCAGCAGCCACATCAATCTCAACTTTTAGCATCAACTTAAAGTCTTCAACCAACATCACTGGCGCGTCTGCTTCTGGCAATTCCGTCACAATAGCGACATCTTCTAGCTTAGCCAAGGCTTTTAAATACGGTGCATATAGCGCTAACTTCTGCGCATCTCCAGCGGCAATTAATGGCACACGCGCCGCAGGAGAAATATTCATTTCCCCACGTAAGCTACGGCAGGCATCAACCGCTTGCTTGAGTAAAGCCACCCAAGATTCTGCAGCTTCATCTATTTTGCTCGCTTGAGATTTTGGATAAGCCTGCAACATAATGCTAGCGCCAGAAGCGTCAGCCTTAATTCTGCCGCTCATAGGGCCTATGGTTTGCCAAATTTCTTCGGTAATAAACGGCATAATCGGGTGCGCTAAACGCAATATTGTTTCTAGCACTCTTAACAATGTACGACGCGTTGCGCGTTGTTCTGCATCGCTGCCATTTTGTACTTGTACTTTAGCCAGCTCTAAATACCAATCGCAATATTGATCCCACACAAACTCATAAATCGCTTTTGCGGCTAAATCAAAGCGGTAGTCGGTAAAGGCTTTTTCAACTTCGGCTTCTGTACGTTGCAAGGCTGAAACTATCCAGCGATCTGGCTGTGAGAAGCTCAAATAGCCATCAGGCTGTGTGTTGCAATCTAATATGCCGCAATCTTGGCCTTCGGTGTTCATCAACACAAAGCGCGTGGCGTTCCACAATTTATTGCAAAAGTTACGGTAGCCGTCGCAGCGCTGTAAATCAAACTTAATATCGCGCCCCGGGCTGGCTAACGCAGCAAAGGTAAATCGCAGCGCATCGGTACCATAAGCATTAATGCCTTCAGGGAATTCTTTGCGCGTGTTTTTCTCAATTTTTGTCGCATCTTTTGGATTCATTAAGCCGGTGGTGCGCTTTTTAATCAAATCTTCCAAACTAATACCATCAATCAAATCAATCGGATCCAGCACATTTCCTTTAGATTTACTCATTTTTTGGCCTTCGGCATCGCGAATCAAGCCATGCACATACACATGTTTGAACGGAATTTTGCCGGTGATGTGTTTGGTCATCATCACCATACGCGCCACCCAGAAAAAGATAATATCGAAACCTGTGACGAGTACACTAGAAGGCAGAAATTGTTGCAGTGCTTGGTTTTGCGCATCTATGGCTTCGTCGCCGGTCCAATCCAACGTTGAAAACGGCCATAAAGCGGATGAATACCAAGTATCTAGCACATCATTATCACGGGTTAAATCGCCAGAATAGCCATCGACTGCTGCCAGTTTTTTTGCCTCGACTTCATCGTGCGCGACATAGACTTTGCCATTTTCACCATACCAAGCAGGAATCTGATGGCCCCACCATAATTGGCGTGAAATACACCAATCTTGGATATTGTTCAGCCACTGGTTATAAGTATTTACCCAGTTTTCAGGGTAAAACTTAATTTCGCCACTAGCGACTACATCCAAAGCTTTTTGCGTAATGCTTTTGCCATCGGCGCTAGGCTTACTCATAGCAACAAACCATTGGTCAGTCAGCATAGGCTCAATAATCACGCCAGTACGGTCACCGCGTGGCACTTTGAGTTTGTGTTTATCGGTTTTAACTAAATAACCTTGTGACTCTAAATCTGCCACCACTTGCTTACGCGCAGCAAAGCGTTCTAAACCTTGATATTGTTGAGGTGCGGCATCGTTAACAAAACCTTCTAAAGTGAGAATGCCTATCATAGCTAAACCATGACGCTGGCCAACCGCATAGTCATTAAAATCATGTGCAGGCGTTACTTTAACCACGCCAGTACCAAACTCTTTATCCACATAATCATCGGCAATAATAGGGATCTCACGGTCGCACAAAGGCAGCTTTACGTGCTGACCTATCAGATGCCTATAACGCTCATCTTCAGGATGCACCATCACCGCCACATCGCCCAGCATCGTTTCTGGGCGCGTTGTGGCTACGGTTAATGTGCCTTCACCGCTAGCAAGTGGATAGTTGATATGCCACATAGAGCCATCTTCTTCTTCCTGCACCACTTCTAAATCTGAAACGGCAGTGCCTAATTTTACATCCCAATTGACCAACCGTTTGCCGCGATAAATCAAGCCTTCGTTATATAAACGGACAAAGGTCTCAGTCACGGTTTTATTCAAACCTTCGTCCATCGTGAAGCGCTCGCGGCTCCAATCTGGCGACGTGCCTAGACGGCGCATTTGCTTAGTAATGGTATTACCTGAGTATTCTTTCCATTCCCAGACTTTTTCTAAAAATTTCTCACGGCCTAAATCGTGGCGGCTAACACCTTGCGCATCCAACTGACGCTCTACCACTATTTGCGTAGCAATGCCGGCATGATCTGTGCCCGGTTGCCATAGCGTGTTATCGCCACACATACGGTGATAACGCGTCAGTGCGTCCATCAGCGTTTGG
>JBEDKX010000161.1:0-3369 GCA_041171965.1 Pseudomonadota bacterium
ATATCTCAAAAAACTGCCGATTAGCCAGCTAAAAATCGATCAGTCATTTGTGCGCGATATTTCGACAAATGTGAGCGATTCCGCCATTGTAAGAACGATTATTGCCATGGCAAACAGCCTAAGTTTGAATGTAATTGCTGAAGGTGTTGAAACAAAAGCACAGAGAACGCATCTGAAAAAAAATGGTTGCAGACATTTCCAGGGTTACTTATTTAGTAAGCCTGTCACCATAGAAGCGTTTCAGGCTTTGGTAGCGGCCAGTCCGTCGGCAAGTTGACACAGGTGAGTTGACACAGATGAGTTGAATAGAAAACTACTTTAAAGCCGTTAAATTGTGGGCAATACGCTAGGCGCAGGTTTTGCGTAATTAAATGCATCTGACAAAAATGCATCATCGGCCAAGCCAGCTTGTACAAAACTCGCGTGTGCGACTTCAACCATGGCTGGCGCGCCGCAACAATACACTTCATAGTTGGCCAAGCCATTATTTTCGGCATTGGCAAAGTCATCTAATACCGCTTGGTGTACAAAACCGGTGCGGCCTTGCCAGTGGTCTTCAGACAGAGCGTCAGACAGTACCGGAATAAACGTAATGTGTGGATGCGCCGCTGCCCAAGCCTCTGGCAATGCTGGCATGTAAAGGTCTTGTAGTGAGCGTGCGCCCCAGTAAAGCGTAATTTGACGTTGAATATTATGCTGCAATAGATGTTCGATGATGCCTTTGATCGGTGCAAAACCGGTGCCACCTGCCACCATTATCATAGGCTTTTCAGAATCTTCACGTAGATAAAAGCTACCAAACGGCGCTTCTATGCGCAAAATTGCTTTGTCTGGCATTTCGTTAAAAACATATTGGGTAAATTGGCCGCCAGGAATCAAGCGTAAATGCAGTTCTAGCATATTGTCTTGGCTAGGCGCGTTCGCCAATGAAAACGCGCGGCGCTTGCCATCTTTAAGTAAAAATTCAATATATTGCCCGGCTTTAAATTTTAAATGCTCGCTACTCGGCAACTTTAAAAATAAAGCCATTACATCGTGCGAAAGTTGTTCTTTGCGCTCTACTCGAGCTGGAATAATGCGCGGTTGAATCACACCTTCATTGATTTCTCTACATTCCACACTGAGGTCAGACAAGGGGCGAGCGCAGCAAAATAACGCTTTACCGTTCGCTTTTTCAGCCTCAGTTAATGCGCTTGCCGCGTAATCGCCATAATCGACTTCGCCACTCAAAATAAGCCCTTTGCAACTGCCGCATGTGCCATTTCGGCAGCCATAAGGAATATTGAAGCCTGCGCCTATGGCTGATTCCAGCACGGTTTCAGAAGGCTTGCTAGGGTAACTGTGGCCGCTAGGTTGTAGTGTGATCTGGTAGGTCATTGCGCGTACTTTCTGGTAATGGTAAATACAGCGGATTTACTGATTGTCATCCGACTAGTATTGCATGGTGTTAGTTGCGATTGAATGAATTTGTCATTGTGCTAGTTTTTAATCATTTGATTTTAGTATTATTAGTCTTCACGGTGAAACTCGCCCTCAATAGCATCATCATTGGCGGCTTTTTCTGATTGATAGTGTGGCTGATTTTGTGAGCCCTTAGGCTCTGCATTATTGATAGGAATCAGTAATAAACCGGCGGCTATCAGATCTGTCATTACCCCAGGAATAATCAACAATATGCCGGCAAAAATATTGCGCGCGCTACCAAACATGGCTTTCATGGGATTGCCGCCTTGCATTAGGCTTTGCATCATGCGGCCAGAAAATAATATTTTTTCATCACGAATAAGTTGTAAGCCCAAAAAGGCGATTGCAATTAAGTAAAGCACAACCCACCAACCATATAGGTGCATTAAACTCACTAAAATCCAGATTTCAGCAATAGGAAAAGCGAGTAAAATCAACAGGAATAATAAACGCATTGGTATCTTGTCTCCTAAATGTTAGATTTATGTTATTAAAGTTATATTGTGTTGAATGGTTGATATTGAACGTATGTTGCTAATTACATTCTAAGTAAGTTGTGTCGGTATTCTATAATTGCAAGGCTAAGCAATTACAATAGTCGAAATTTAAAAAAATGGAACACTAGTACGTGAAAAATTTATCTCTAAAGTACCTGTTAAACATTCTACTGGCATTAGTTAGCCTAGTTTTAATGCTGTCTTTTTCGGCCAAGATTCACGCTGGCGAGGCTAATAAAAGTGCAACGATAAATGCCTTGTTTGTTAGCAATAGCCAAGATCAATTTCTGACACCTGATGAAGCCTTTAAGCTTAATTTAACGCGATTAGATGCGGAAAATATTCAAGCCAATTTCACCATTGCGCCCGGACATTATCTATATCGTGAACGTGTTAGATTCAGTGTAGAACATACAGCTGAGCTTAAGGCTAGTGATGCACAAATAGTCGCTATTACTTTGCCTAGCGGCGAAATTAAACAAGATGCTAATTTTGGCAAGCAAGAAGTATATCACCATGATTTTAAAGCCAATATCAAAATTACTAATGGCGTATCTACTGTAGTGATTGTCGCTAGCTATCAAGGTTGCAGCGAAAAAGGTTTGTGCTATGCACCCATCAAAAAAACTATTTCTGTTGCGCTGAGCGAAGCTAAACCAAGCGCTAATCTCACAACCAGCAATAGTAATAACGCGACGGATGACGATACGACCGTTTTGTTAAAAACGGGCAATATTTGGCTGATTATATTGGGCTTTTTTGGCGCAGGTTTATTGCTATCGCTTACGCCATGTGTGTTGCCGATGATCCCTATTTTATCCAGCATTATTGTTGGCAGCCAATCACAAGGCGTGCATCAAACTAAATTGTACAGCTTTGCTTTATCAGTTTCTTACGTGCTCGGCATGGCCTTAAGTTACACGCGTGCTGGCGTTGCGGCCGGTTTATCTGGCAATCTACTCAGCCAATCATTACAAAACGTTTGGGTATTGGGCGCCTCGGCTTTGGTATTTGTGTTGCTTGCGTTCTCAATGTTTGGTTTTTACGAACTGCAATTGCCTAGTGCACTTGAAACAAAATTAATCAAAACCAGCAATACTTTTAAAGGTGGAAAATTTTTAGGCGTGTTTATCATGGGTGCGTTGTCGGCCTTAATCGTTAGTCCATGTGTGGCCGCGCCTTTAGCTGGAGCGCTGATTTACATCAGTCAGTCACAAAATGTCTTGCTAGGAGGCGTGGCGCTTTTTGCTTTGTCATTGGGCATGGGCGTGCCACTGCTGTTGATTGGTGCGTCTGCCGTCAAGTTGTTGCCAAAAACCGGCAATTGGATGAATGCCGTGCGCCACTTTTTTGGCGTGCTGATGTTGGCAATGGCTGTTTGGCTAATTTCGCCAGTTATTCCTACCGG
>JBEDKX010000162.1:0-2624 GCA_041171965.1 Pseudomonadota bacterium
AAAATAATGCGTACAAACTTTATGTTGGGTGAAATCAAATAATGTCAGTTAAGTCTATCAAGCGCTTATTTAGGCACTTATTTATTTGGCCAAGGATAGTGCACAAGCAATTGCCAGTGCAGGCCATGTTGAATATAGAAGCGGCCATTGCTAAAAGTGAAAGCTTGCATCAGGGAGAAATTTGTTTCGTAGTTGAAGCTAATTTACATGTGCTGGATATTCTGGGCGGAAAATCGGCTAGAACGCGCGCCATAGAAACATTTTCCAATTTCAAAGTGTGGGACACTGAGCATAATAATGGCGTGCTTATTTACTTGCTGTTAGCCGATCATGATTTTGAGATTTTGGCTGATCGGGGTATCCATTTGCGTGTCGGTGCGACAGGCTGGGAAGCTATTAGCAAAGGGATGGAAGCGCGCTTTCGGCAAGGTCAATTCGAGGTTGGCATACTTGAGGGTATACAAAAAATTAGCGAACAACTTGAGCAGCACTATCCATCACAGGGAAAAAAGCCTAACGAATTGAAAAATTCGCCTATCATTATATAAGCACTCATCGCAGCTAAAGCTTATAAACATTCAATAACTCTTACTGACTAAATGACTGATTCTATGTAAAATTCGCATCTTGATATTTGCCAATATTCGATTACACCATGCGATGCGCTCCTCACAATTTTTCTTCAATACCCAAAAAGAAGCGCCAAACGACGCTGAACTTCCCAGCCATATTTTAATGGTGCGGGCAGGGTTAATTAAACGCCTAGGTTCAGGCTTATATACTTGGATGCCTTTGGGTTTGCGTGTATTACGTAAGGTGGAAGCGATTGTGCGTGATGAAATGAACAAAGCCGGTGCGCTTGAGTTGCTAATGCCCGCTGTGCAGCCAAAAGAACTGTGGGAAGAAACTGGCCGTTGGGCAGTTTTTGGGCCGCAGATGCTTAAAATTACCGATCGCCACGAGCGTGAATTCTGCTTTGGCCCAACCCATGAAGAAGTGATTACTGACATTGCCCGCGCTGAAATTCGCAGCTATAAGCAATTGCCGCTTAACTTTTATCAAATTCAAACCAAGTTTAGAGATGAGATTCGTCCTCGTTTTGGCGTGATGCGGGCTCGTGAGTTTATGATGAAAGATGCTTATTCCTTTCATACAGATTTTGCTTCGCTAGATGCGACTTATCAAACTATGTTTCAAGCTTATGGCAAGGTATTCAATCGCTTAGGCCTTAAGTTTCGCGCAGTTAAGGCTGATACTGGCGCAATAGGTGGTGACGGCTCTCATGAGTTTCATGTGCTGGCTGATTCAGGTGAAGATGGCTTGGCGTATTGTAATACTTCAGACTACGCAGCCAATGTTGAACGAGCTGAGGCTGTTGCGCCGCACGCCAGAAATGCCGCAAATGAGTTGATGCAAGAAGTGGATACACCTAAGCAAACATCTTGCGAAGAAGTGGCGAAGTTATTGAATATTGGTTTAGACCGCACGATTAAGGCGATGGCTTTAATTGCAACGCTTGAAGATGGCAGCACACAGTTTAACTTGTTGCTTATTCGCGGCGATCATCGTATGTGCGAATTTAAAATGCCCACCAGGGTTTATTGGTCCAGTTGGTGTAGGCGCACATGTGCGTGTCATTGCGGATAGAACCGTGGCTGCTATGAGTGATTTTGTTTGTGGTGCCAATAAACCAAAATATCATTTAAGCGGTGTGAATTTTGGTCGTGATTTACCTGAGCCAAGTCTAGTTGCTGATATTCGCAACGTGGTTGAAGGAGATGCTAGTCCTGATGGAAAAGGCATATTGTCGCTTTGTCGTGGCATTGAAGTCGGTCATATTTTCCAATTACGCACTAAGTATTCAGAGGCGATGAACGCGACTTATCTTGATGTAAATGGCCAAACGCAAGTGATGGAAATGGGTTGTTACGGCATCGGTGTTTCACGTATTGTCGGCGCAGCTATTGAACAAGGTAATGATGAGAAAGGTATTATATTTCCAGCGAGTATGGCGCCATTTAGCGTGGTGATCTGCCCGATTGGTTTTGATAAATCAGACGCTGTTAAATTAGCTGCTAATCAATTGTATGCCGACTTACTTGCCGCTGGAATTGATGTATTGCTAGACGACAGAGGCGAGCGTCCAGGCGTAATGTTTGCCGAGGCTGATTTAATGGGTATTCCACATCGTCTAGTCATTGGTGAGCGTGGTTTAGCTGAGGGCTTGGTTGAATACAAAGCGAGAACTTCTGCTGAAGCACAATCGTTACCATTAGTTAATTTAGCCGCGGCGGTGCTTGAGCTTTTATAGTTTATGCTTGAGAATGGTCTCTTAAAATCAAGTAAAGTTTGAGCGTTCATGATGCTTAAAAATCTGAAAATCAGTGGGCTAATATGCTTTGGAGCGTTTGTTTCAAATATTAGTTTTGCTGGTTCTCAGCTTGAAGAGCCTTTGTCTAATAGCGTTAAAGCTATGATGCAGCAGAGTGTTAGTGATAAAGCTGCGCCCAAGCTTGCATTTACAGCACCAGAAGAAGCTGATGCCTGGCTCAAAGAAATGTCACAGCGGCTTAAGAGCCGCATCCCAAATAACACCTATCGAGAAGATTTGTTACGTACTATAC
>JBEDKX010000162.1:2633-5996 GCA_041171965.1 Pseudomonadota bacterium
GAAAGTGGTTTTCATAAATATGCCTTATCGTCAGCTGGCGCCCGTGGTTTTATGCAAGTCATGCCATTTTGGCCGCGCAATATTGGTGCAAGTGATCATAATTTATTTAAGTTACGAACCAATTTACGCTACGGATGCACAATTTTAAGACATTATATAAATATTGAACACGGTGATTTATATCGTGCGCTCGGTCGATATAATGGCAGTTTAGGGCAATCCAATTACCCAAATTTAGTATTGGCTACTTGGCGAAAAAAATGGAATTACCCGCAAAAAGATATTTAAGACTAGTTATTTTCATTCTCAATGCTGTTTTGCACTGAAATGGTGCGAAAATAAGTTCAAAAAAGTTTACATTTTTATAAAAATGCTTCAGTATTGCCTTGGCGTTAAATATGTAACAGGAAAATTACATCTATTAAGTCTGTTGCATAAAGCGTTGCTGTTCGCGTTTCTTATTACTCATTATAAAAATCAGGAGAATTAAGTATGTCGAAATTAACTGCGTTAGCACTAAGTATTGCTGTTTTAGGTGGAATCTGGGCATTTTTAGCATTAGGTCCATTGGGCGGAGCGGCTCCCATCGCTTTAGTTTGGGTTGGTTTTATTGCTTGGGGTTGTTATTTCCATACTGGCGGTGATGATGCTGCATTGCAAAAAACAATTGCAGGCATGTCTTATGGTGCTGTTGTCGCTGGCATTGCATTAACTTTAGTGAGCTCAGGTGCGTTGGCCAGCTTAGGTACTTTAGCTGCACCAGTCATTATTGCAGTGACTGTATTCTTTTTAGTGATCGTAGCTAGTGTTAACTTGTTATCAGTAGTTCCAGCAAATGTGTACGGTTATGCAGCAACAGCTGGTTTGGCTTTAACTGCGGGATCAGCAGCGAATGCAACAGCGATGAACCTTACAAATCCAGTGTTACTAGTCATTGTTTCAGTAGTGATTGGTGCATTGTTCGGCATGGTTTCTGGTAAAGTGGCCGGTATGCTAGGTAAATAATCTTGCTAGATAAATAATCTTATTTGCTCACTTGAATGATTTAGTAAGCAATAAAAAAACCGCCTTTGGGCGGTTTTTTTATGTCTTATGCGTTTGTGTAGTAAATTTAATATTTAAACATCACACTTTCTATAAAACGCATTTTCTACAAGGCCTATTTAATTCGCTTTTACAACCTTAAAGCCATAATAAGTACCAAATTCACCTTCAGGTTCATGGTAGACAAATAGCATATCATTGGCATAACCTGTGCCATTAAAGTGGTTTTGTGAGCGCAGTTTTAAGTCTTTTGGTAATTCACTTTTACCCACATACTTACCGCTTAAGTCAAAGATTAATACCGCCTTATGATCTACATCTATCAATACTAACTCTTCGCCCTTAATGCCGCTATACGCGATAAAGTGCGCGCTAATTTCATCGTGTACAACACCAGCTTTAGTAAAATCTAAAGCAATCTCACTTATTTTTTCGCGTGATTTTAAATCCACCACCCATACTTTATTGCCGCGCTCTTGTTTAGCATAGTATTGGTTAGTGTCTGGATTGTAGCTTGGCATGGTGGCGGCATCGCCAAATGCCGGATTAAACTGAATCACTTCATTTGAGGTATCTTTAATATCACCTGTTTCAGTTAGGTCTAAAGAATAAATGCCAGTATTGGGCGATTGGCCCGCATCACTAGAAACGTTATAAGTAATCGTTTCTAACTTGTCACTATTCTTATTATAGTAAATAGAGCGGTTGTCATAACCCGGATGCGCGGAGCTGACAAAATTACCTTCATCATCATAAACATGAATTTGTGATTTTGATGTGGCAGATTCATACTCACTCGCCATCGGCGCTAAGCCGCCATCAGCAATGTAGTAGCGCTTTAAGCCAGGAATATGTGCCACCGTCATAGGCCGAGTGCTAGATTTTTTTACTAGCGGGATTTTGATGCCAACTTGTGCATCTACCAAAATTTCAGCATAAGCTGGTTGCAATGTGGCCATTAAAGCGACAGAAAATAAAACATTTGAGAGGCGCATAATTACTCTTTCTTGATGAAGTTCACTAACGATTTAATTATTTAGCGATACTTTGTTTAGTCATAATGTTGACTGGATTTGTTCAATAATTGCTTAAATTTAGTGGTCGAAATGTTATTTAATTAATCAATTAATCAATTAATCAATTAATCAATTAATCAATTAATCAATCAATTGTTGCTCTATTAACATTGCATCACCATAACTAAAAAAACGATACTGCGCAGAAATAGCATGTGCGTAAGCTTTTTTAATATTATCCATACCAGCAAATGCTGACACTAACATGAGCAAAGTACTTTTGGGTAAATGAAAGTTGGTAAACAAACGGTCGACCACCTTAAAACGATAACCTGGCGTAATAAATATATCTGTTTCGCCGCTGCCTGCTTGTAAATCGCCCTTCATATTCGTTGTACTAAGCCGCGCCGCACTTTCTAATGCTCGTAAGGCAGTGGTACCAATTGCGGTTACTTTACCACCGCGCTTTTTAGTCTGGCTAATCATCTCTATAGTATCTTGTGAAATGTTATAGAGTTCACTGTGCATGATATGTTCATTAATATTGTCTACACGTACAGGCTGAAAAGTACCTGCGCCCACATGCAAAGTGACGTAAGCAATAGCAATACCTTTTTGTGTAAGTTTCGTTAGCATGGCCTCATTAAAGTGTAAGCCTGCGGTAGGCGCGGCCACCGCTCCCAAATGTTTACTAAACACGGTTTGATAACGCTCTTCATCTTCATGCGTGGCCTCATGTGTAATATAAGGTGGCAAAGGTAAAGCGCCGTGCTGCTCAAGCAAATCTAAAACAGAAATATCACTTAAAAATCGGAGTTCAAATAAATCATCATGTCTAGCAGTCACTTCAACATTAAATGCATCTGACAATGTTAACTGATTGCCAATCTTAGGCGCACGCGACGCTCTAACATGGGCGTAAGCGGTATGCTGGTCAATTACACGCTCAATAAGCACTTCAACATTTCCGCCTGTCAGTTTGTGGCCAAACAAACGCGCCTTAATCACGCGAGTGTCGTTAAACACGACTAAATCGCCAGCATTTAAGAAATTAGTTAAGTCACTAAAGGCTTCGTCATGCAAAGAACCGTCCATTCCGTTGACGTGCAACATTCGGCTAGCCGTTCTTTCAGAGGTGGGATGTTGGGCAATTAATGAATCGGGTAAATAAAAATCGAAATCTTCTGTTCGCATAATTCCAAGAGCTTGCTATAATGACGGTTGTTGCAATTATACAGTAATGTATTTTCCAAAAGGCCGGGATGGCGGAATTGGTAGACGCACGGGACTCAAAATCCCGCGC
>JBEDKX010000163.1:0-3361 GCA_041171965.1 Pseudomonadota bacterium
CTAGTGGTGGCGAAGCGGCTATATTGGTCAGTATCAATTTTGGCGATACTGATTACGAAGAAAGCCTGCATGAACTTCGTCAATTAAGTCTCAGCGCTGGTCTACTCATACGCGGTACCATCGAAGGGAAGCGTATTACGCCGGATGCAAAACTCTTTATTGGCAGCGGTAAAGCGGATGAGTTGAAGCAAATGATGCAAGCCAGTGAGTCGGATATTGCTATTTTTAACCACGATCTTTCTCCCTCACAGCAGCGCAATTTGGAGCGACTTTTGCAAGCGCGAGTCGTTGATAGAACTGGTTTGATATTGGATATATTCAGCCAACGCGCACAGAGTCATGAAGGTAAGTTGCAAGTTGAGCTCGCTCAGATGGAGCACTTGTCTACCCGCTTAGTCCGCGGATGGACTCACCTAGAGCGTCAAAAAGGCGGTATTGGTGTGCGCGGCGGTCCCGGTGAGACGCAGCTTGAGCTTGACCGTCGTATGTTGCGAGACCGTGTTAAGCAGTTGCGTGAAAAGTTACTTAAATTAAAAGCGCAGCGAGGCATGCAGCGTAGAGCGCGTAAGCGTTCTAAAGTAATGACAGTATCGTTGGTTGGTTATACTAATGCGGGAAAGTCTACAGTTTTTAATCGTCTGACCAAAGCTGATATTTATGTCGCCGATCAATTGTTCGCTACTTTAGATACAACCACGCACAAGACATACATTGAAGGTTGCGGGTCAGTAGTGATTTCCGATACGGTTGGATTTATTAAGCATTTGCCGCATGCTTTGGTTGAAGCCTTTGGCGCAACCCTTGAAGAGGCTGTTCAAGCTGATTTGCTGCTACACATTGTTGATACCGCCAGTACTAATCGCGATGAACAAATCACACAAGTAAATAAAGTGCTAGAAGAGATAGGTGCGGCCAATGTGCCGCAGATTTTAGTGCATAACCAAATTGATCGGGTCGGTCTACAGCCTTCAATTGGGCGTGATGAATATGGTAGAATTACAAGTCTGCATGTTTCAGCCAAAACTGGCGAAGGAATGGACCTGTTAAGGTTAGCCATGGCAGAACATTATGAATATTTACAAAAGCAAAGTACTGAAGAAAGTGCTTATGCCTAATCGTCGTTGCTTTATTATTTGGAGTTTTGCATGATTAAATTTCCCGGTTGGGGACAGCGTAACAATGAAGGCCCACCAGATTTGGACCAAGTGATGCGCGATTTAAGCCGTAAAATCAATACCTTGTTTGGTAAAGGTGGCGGTAAGCAATCTAATAATCAACCAAATGGTGCTAGTTTGGGTGGTATTGATTTTCCTATCCTGCCTATATTGGCAGTTATATTCCTCATTTGGCTAGCGACTGGATTTTATTTGGTTGATTCAGGCTCAAAAGGGGTTGTGCAACGTTTTGGTAAAATGGCCGATGACACGACAGAGCCAGGTCCACGCTGGCATTTCCCATATCCTATTGAAAAAGTCACAGTGGTAAATATGGAACAAGTGCGCAGGCTGGAAGTTGGCTACAGAACAAACGGTGAAGGCGGCGGCGGTAAAACTAAGCAGCCTAGGGAAGCGCTGATGCTAACCGAAGATGAAAATATCATTGATTTGCAGTTTGCAGTGCAATACAACCTAAATAATGCAAAGCATTATTTGTTCAATAACCGTGACACCGATGGCGCGGTAATGTCAGCGGCAGAGTCAGCTATTCGTGAAGTCGTAGGCAAGAATAAGTTGGACGATTTATTGCAAAAAGGTTTGGCGGATACTTCTCTGCGCATGCAAGCTATTTTGGATAACTATAAAACTGGCGTACATATTATCAGTGTGTCATTACAAAGTGCGCAACCACCAGAGCAAGTGCAAGAGGCATTTGAAGATGTAAACCGTGCTAACCAAGATAATCAGCGTCAAGTGAATGAAGGTCAAGCCTACGCGAATGATGTGATTCCAAAATCACGTGGTAAAGCTTCGCGATTGCTAGCTGAGTCAGCTGGTTATAAGTTAAAAATTGAAAGTGAAGCAAAAGGTAATGCTAGTCGTTTTGAGCAAATATTAGCGCAATATATCAAGGCGCCTGATGTAACGCGTCAACGTTTATATTTAGATGCACAAGAGCAAATTTTATCTAGTGTCAGTAAAGTGGTGGTCGATCAAAAAGCCGGCAGTATGTTGTATTTACCGTTAGATAAGTTGATGAATTCAAATTCAGCTGCAGCACCACAGCAGTCACAATCTTTACAGTCGCTAAATCCGCAAGCGGCACCTGCTGCCGCTGAAATACCAGTTGACCGCACACGAGATGCTTTCCGTAGCCGTGATAGAGAAAGTAGATAGGCGAAATATAATGAAAAATTTAACGAGTATTCTTTTTGTCGGTGTTGTATTAATTTTACTGCTATCTACTTCTGTATTCACGGTAGATCAAACTCAATTCATTGTGGTTAAGCGTCTTGGTGAAATTGTTTCTGTAAAAAAAGAACCTGGCATTTATTTTAAAGTACCCTTTATTGAAGATTTAAAGATTTTTGATAACCGTATCGTTACGCTTGATTGGGAAGAACCCGCCAAGTTTAATACCAGTGAAAATAAATACATGCTGGTTGATTCTTTTGTAAAATGGCGCATCATCGATCCTGCAAAATATTATGTTTCGATTAAAGAAGGCGGCGAATCTGCCGCTGAAAATAGGCTTTCTAACGTTGTTAATGCCGGGTTACGTGCTGAGTTTGGTAAACGCACGGTGCATGATGTCATCGCCGGTGAGCGCAATGCGGTGATGGATAGCTTACGAAAAAGCGCTGACTTAGAAGCTCGTCAAATGGGTATACAAGTTGTTGATGTGCGTTTGAAGCGCGTTGATTACTCAGAAGATATTAGTAAATCTGTTTTTGACCGTATGATTGCTGAGCGTAAGCGTATTGCTAACCAATTACGCTCTGAAGGCTCTGCAGCTTCTGAAAAAATTCGTGCAGATGCGGATAAGCAAAGTGAAGTGATTATTGCTGAAGCTTATCGCGATGCACAAAAAGCTAAAGGTGAGGGTGATGCTACGGCCGCCGCAATCTATAATCAAGCTTATAGTAAAAATCCTGAGTTTTATGCTTTTTACCGGAGCACTGAAGCTTACAAAAATAGCTTCAAGACTAAGAATGATGTGATGGTGTTAGATCCAAGCTCAGATTTCTTTAAATATATGCGTAGCCCTAGTAAAAAGTAGTATAAGCCGTTGTCGGGGTCATTATTAACCGCTTTTGGCTTAATGCTGGTGCTAGAAGGTCTGTTGCCGCTGTTGTTGCCTTTTTAACCGCTGCCGTTGCTGCCGTTGCTGCCGTTGCTGCCGTTGCTGCCGTTGCTGCCGTTGC
>JBEDKX010000164.1:0-3357 GCA_041171965.1 Pseudomonadota bacterium
CGCAAAGTAATGTCGGTAAAACTGGCGACGTAGTGGCTGACGATGCTTTTATCGTCTTTAACTGCGGTGATCGTCAGCCACTCTGGATAAATCTGTCCATTTTTTCGACGGTTAAAAATTTCACCTTGCCAAGCATAGTCTGTTTTAAGGCTATGCCACATTGCTTGGTAGAACGCCTCATTATGCTTACCTGAACGCAATAAATGAGACTTTTGTCCAACCGCTTCTTCTGCTGTGTAGCCTGTCATTACAGTAAAAGCGCAGTTAACGCGAAGAATAACAAGGTCAGCATCAGTGATAAACATGGCTTCTTGAGATTCGAAAGCCGTGGCAGCTACCCTAAGGTCAAGCTCAGCGCTCTTTCGAACGCTGATGTCGGTATGCGTGCCTAACATACGTAAGGGTTTACCATCCTCGCTATAGCTTGCTATCATGCCGCGACCAAGCACCCATAAATACGTATTGTCTTTACGCTTCACACGATATTCCGCGACATATAAAGACGTTTCTCCATCCAAATAGGCTTTCATGGCTAGACTAAAAGACGCTTGATCTTCTGGATAAATGAAACTACTCCATTCTGCCTTAGACGGTAGAACATCGCTTTCTACATAGCCAAACATGTGCTTCCATAGCGCGGAATATTCAACTGCATCCGTTTGCATATTCCAATCCCACACACCTTCACCAGCACCTTCTAGGGCAAATTTCCAACGGAACTCGCTGTCCTGCAAAGCCTTTTTTTCCTCATCAAGACTATTTAACATGCCATTAATGCGCTGCGCTAAGTTAGCTAATTCGTCATTACCAGCAATGGCTGGGATGCGCGCAGCCGAATCGGCTGATTCATTAATTAGATTAACACTACTACTGAGCTCACTTAATCTAGCCACTACCAACTTATCAAAAAGCACGCTTAAAACAATTAGCACCAAGGCAATTGCCGCGGTTGACCAAAGAATCAGGTTGGCGCTATTTTTCCCAAGTTCGAATATTTCTCGGTCACTGACCGTTTTTAACAGCATATCGTTACCAGCATAGACTGTCGGCAATCGCGTATAACCGGCCACTTCACTCTTATTCAACGCGTGCATCGCCCAGCCATTTGGATTTGTCATCTGCCCGGTTGTCAGGATCAAACTGTCAGAATCGTTTTTAATATCAGACAGCTGGCTAATGCTAATTTTTGCACCAACCAGTGCTTCCAATTGCTGAGTGAATGCATGGTCTATCAAGCGCATCATAACCAATACACCACGACGACTAGCACTACTGTTGCTCGGTAAAATATCTGTTGCTGAAACTAGCATCAGGCCGCTAGATGTCCACAAAAACCCACTTAAATTGCCCGCTTTTGTTGGCTTGGTAAATACACCGTTGTTGCTCACCGCAAGAGTTAACTGTGCTGGTATTGCCCAAGACTTATTGTTGTAGTAGTCGTAACCATCCTGGTGAATAATCTTACCTTGGTTATCAATAATAAAAATTGCATTGATTTTGAGGTTGTCAAACACCGCGTTATTATAATTAGCATCGATGTAAGCTTGATTATGCGACACCATGTAATCATAACTATCATCCCAATGTGCCCAGTCTTTAGTAAGTCCGGCTAATTGCTGATCTTGCAACAACAGCAACTTTTTTGCATTGCTGACTTGCATATAAGTCTTATCGGACTCTAATTTGCTATAACCCTGTAAAAGTAAGGACTGCGTGGCGATAAACTGGACAAGCACCAACAAGAGCAAACTAAGCGCGACGCCAACAATCAGTTTGAATCGTAGCCCTTTAAGATTCATAGAGAAAGTCCGAAAAGCACAAATTTAGTAATAAACCCATAGGATTAAACCCATAGGATTTTTGCTTTGCTGAGTTTTCATCGGAGTTTCCATCAAGAGTTTCGCAACAAATAAATCTTCCAGAAATTGCATTTTTCAAAAGAACCCTTTTGCTAGATTTATGTTTGAGCTAGGATAATCTCCCGAGCAACATAATAATATCTTATGAAACAGTAATTTATAAAATATATCAGTGAGAAACAGCTTTATTAATAGGGCATTAAATGATTAGTTAATGGGTATAATTTTTAGCTATGTCATGTAAATTTAGATTAGCTTGCGCAAGCTGAGATAAAACTTAAGACTTATTTAAACAAAAAAATCCTGCTTATTTTTCTCTGTGGCAAGGGCTGCCATCAGTTTTTCATGATCCGCATTTTGGATGAGATCATGAGCGTGCCTCACGGCAATTTCTGCACTTTCAAAATCACCTTCGGCCAGTGCGTGCATACCTTCCAATAGTGCGGCATTGCTGGCTTGTAAGCGTTGCGCCTCTTGTTTGCTGCGCTTATTAACCGGCAATCGCCGTAAATAATGCACAAATCTTAAACAATAATGTAGCGCTAAAAAACCCAACACAATTAAAATAAGTAAAAAATTAAACGAAAATTGCAAGCGGTAAGGCGGACGTACTATCAACACATATCCATTGTTATTACTCGCCAGCCACACAATGCTAACCAGTAAGCAAAACATCAACAACCACCAAAATAGATTGCGCTTGAACATAGTTTTAGTGTGAACGACCACTGTCCTCAAGCGTCAATTTATAACGATTCACGGCCGCAATACTCTCAGTCAGTAAAGGTAACTCTATGCCTACATTATTGTCTGAAAGTTGCTTAAGCAAGCGCAAAGCTTTAATCGCGTTCGGATGCTTGGTGTCGTAATATTGATTGAGCCAGCTATTAATGGTTTTTATGTCGCGGCTATAACTAACTTCATCATGCTGCAACAGCGCGATGCGCGCAGTGAGCAGGCGTAACTTCAAATTTTCACGCAGATAAAAGCTAAGTTGCGGTGCTAACAACGGCGGCTCTGGTTTATCGATGCGCTCTACCGTGACTAGATTTTTAATGTCCGACCACACAGTAAAAGCAAATTTTTGTATGCCCTTGCTTGGCTTGTCTTTTGCTCGGGCTTGCTCAGCCGCGGCAAGATTTAAGGTCGGTTGGCGCTCACTAATTAGCGGCAGCGTAGCGCATAGTCGGCCTAGCGTTTCAAGCTGTGCACTCATGGCCATCACATCCACTTGCGGCAGTGCGCGCAACTTTTCAATCTCCAGTGCTAGTGTTGCGCGCAACTGAATGGCGCGTGGCAAAGCCAGCGGTTCCAAACGCTTATCCGCCGCTTGCAAGGCCAATAAAGCAGATTTAACATTGTTGGCTAGTTGTAATTGTTGGTTTGCAATGGTTAATAATTGCTCCACTTCCGCCACCGCGGTAGCTTCACGATTTTCTGCCAACTGGTCGTAAAGCGTTTGTAATACCTCTTGCTGATCACGCGATTCGGCTAATTT
>JBEDKX010000165.1:0-6100 GCA_041171965.1 Pseudomonadota bacterium
GCATTACTCATTGTTTCGCTTACCTTAATTGCTAAATTATGGAATAATTAGCAGTTAATCAAGCTATTCTAAATCAAAGGTAAAACCCATGGATGACAATAAAAACAAAGCACTTGCCGCCGCATTAGCGCAAATTGAAAAACAGTTTGGCAAGGGCTCTATCATGCGCATGGGTGATAGCAATATTGGCGATGATATTCAAGCCGTTTCTACTGGTTCATTAGGTTTAGACATTGCATTAGGCATAGGCGGATTGCCGCGTGGTCGTGTGGTTGAAATCTATGGCCCAGAATCATCAGGCAAAACGACACTAACGCTTTCTGTCATCGCACAAATGCAAAAAACTGGTGGTGTTGCGGCATTTATCGATGCAGAACACGCATTAGATCCACAATATGCGGCTAAATTAGGTGTTAATGTCCCTGATTTACTTATTTCACAGCCAGACACTGGCGAGCAAGCTTTAGAAATCGTCGACATGCTAGTGCGTTCAGGTTCAGTAGATATTGTGGTAGTTGACTCTGTAGCCGCACTCACACCACGCGCCGAAATTGAAGGCGAAATGGGCGACAGCCACATGGGTTTACAAGCGCGCTGGCAATATCAAACGCACAAACACTTTGGTTATTTTCATTAACCAAATTCGTATGAAAATCGGCGTGATGTTTGGTAGCCCAGAAACGACTACCGGTGGTAACGCCCTTAAATTCTACGCCTCAGTACGCTTAGATATTCGCCGCACCGGTGCGATTAAAAAAGGTGATGAAGTCATTGGCTCTGAAACACGCGTAAAAGTGATTAAAAACAAAGTCGCACCGCCGTTCAAACAAGCTGAATTTGATATTTTATATGGCGAAGGCATTTCACGTGAAGGTGAGATTATTGAGCTTGGCGTTAACGCTAAATTTGTAGAAAAAGCTGGCTCTTGGTATAGCTACAATGGCGAAAAAATTGGTCAAGGTAAAGATAATTCACGCGACTTCCTTAAAGCTAATCCAGCGATTGCCAACGAGATTGATGCAAAAATTCGTGCCAACATGAAAGCCTTAACAGAGGCAACACCAGCAGTTCGCTCTGAAGAAGATTAATTTTTAGTACGATTGTCAGCGGGGTAGCTTATCGACTTTCAGCCTAAAAGCTTACGGCAACGTGCGCTAGATTACCTAGCTAAGCGCGAGTATTCATATTCTGAACTCGCGCAAAAGCTGAGTAAATATGTAAAAAAGACTGGCGAGGACTATGACACAGACTTTGGCGCAGAAGCCAATAAAGAAACAGACGAAATTACAGCGATTTTAGATGATTTTAAAACGCGCGGTTGGTTGTCTGATAAGCGCTTTACCGAAATGCTAGTGCATGCACGTAAGACTAAATTTGGCAGTGCTAGAGTGGCCAACGAGCTACGCGAAAAAGGTGTGGCGGACGAATTGATTTCCAGCGCTGTCGCTGAAATAAAGCTAAATGAATTAGATAATGCGCGAAATGTGTGGCAAAAAAAGTATAAAGCAAGCGCAGAAACACGCGAAGAATGGGCAAAACAAGCACGATTTTTACAAAGCCGTGGCTTTGGCTTTGATGTGATTAAGAAAGTACTAAATCACACTGAATCAGAAGATTAACTAGAAAAGCAATTAGCACAGTCGCAAAAAACATACATTGAATAAACCTATGACTATTAAATTAAGTAACAACCCAAGCAGCAATGAAATCCGTCAGGCGTTTCTCGACTTCTTCGCTTCCAAAGGCCACCAAATTGTAGCTTCTAGCTCCTTGGTTCCGCATGGTGACCCTACATTACTATTTACTAATGCTGGGATGAATCAATTTAAAGATGTGTTTCTAGGCTTTGATAAACGGCCTTATACGCGCGCCACTACCAGCCAAAAATGTGTACGAGCTGGCGGCAAACATAATGACCTTGAAAACGTAGGCTATACGGCACGCCATCACACATTTTTTGAAATGTTGGGCAACTTTAGTTTTGGTGATTACTTCAAGCAAGATGCGATTGCCTACGCTTGGGAATTACTCACCGAAGTATTTAAACTGCCAAAAGAAAAATTGACCGTCACCGTTTATGCCGACGATGATGAAGCTTACGACATCTGGCACAACACCATAGGCGTACCAGCTGAACGCATTATTCGCATCGGCGACAATAAAGGTGCGCGTTACGCCTCTGATAATTTTTGGATGATGGGCGACACCGGCCCTTGCGGACCTTGTACCGAAATTTTCTACGACCACGGCGACCATCATTTTGGCGGCCCACCGGGCAGTCCAGATGAAGATGGTGACCGTTTTATTGAAATTTGGAATAACGTATTCATGCAGTTCAACCGTGATGAAGCGGGCGTAATGCATCCATTACCTAAACCTAGCGTTGATACCGGCATGGGGCTAGAGCGATTATCTGCAGTACTGCAACACGTACACGCCAACTATGAAATCGATTTATTTCAAGGGTTAATTGCTGCCGCCGCACGTGAAACCAAAGCGACAGATTTAATTAGCCCATCACTTAAAGTGTTGGCAGATCATATTCGTGCTTGCTCATTTTTAATCGCTGATGGCGTCATTCCAGGCAATGAAGGCCGTGGTTATGTGTTGCGCCGCATTATCCGTCGGGCCATTCGTCATGGCTATAAATTAGGTAGTCGAGCGGCATTTTTCCATAAAATGGTGGCAGATTTAGTACTTGAAATGGGCGATGCTTATCCAGAACTTAAAGCCGAACAAGCGCGCATTACCAGCATTCTTAAAAATGAAGAAGACCGCTTTTTTGAGACCATTGAGAACGGCATGGAGATTTTGGAAACAGAACTCGCCGAGACCATTGAGAACGGCATGGAGATTTTGGAAACAGAACTCGCCACCATGGAAAAAGCTGGTAATCGCACGTTTAATGGCGACCTTGCATTCAAACTACACGATACCTTTGGCTTCCCTCTAGATTTAACGGCTGATATTTGTCGCGAACGAAATGTCACTGTTGATAGTGTGGCATTTGATACAGCAATGACACGCCAAAAGGAACAGGCGCGTTCAGCAGGCAAGTTTAAAATGACTGCGAACCTTGAGTACAGCGGTGAAAATACAGAATTTAAAGGTTACGACACATTAGAAACACCGGCCAAAATATTGGCTTTATATAAAGACAGTGTTTCTGTAAACGCCTTGACTGAAGGCGAACAAGGCGTTGTGGTATTAGATAACACCGCTTTTTACGCAGAATCTGGCGGTCAAATAGGTGACATTGGTGAACTACGCAGCACCGATGGTATTTTTGCCGTGGAAGATACGCAAAAAATTCAAGCAGCAGTGTTTGGCCATCACGGCATTCTTAAAACTGGCACTTTAAAAGTGGGCGACCAACTTAATGCAAAAGTGAATATGCAAGCCCGTGCCAGCAGTATGCGCAATCACTCTGCTACGCATTTAATGCACAGCGCCTTACGCACGGTATTGGGTGACCATGTACAACAAAAAGGCTCGTTGGTAGATACTGAAAAAACACGTTTTGACTTCGTTCACAACACGCCAGTCACTGAAGCTGAAATCGCACAAGTTGAGCAAATAGTTAACGCTGAAATTTTAACAAATAGCGCTACCCAAGCACGTATTATGGATATTGAGTCAGCCAAAAAAACCGGCGCCATGATGTTATTTGGTGAAAAATATGGCGATGAAGTGCGCGTACTAGACATCGGCAGTACCAGCGAATTATGTGGTGGTACACATGTAAGTCGCACTGGTGATATTGGTTTATTTAAAATCACCAGTGAATCTGGTGTTGCTGCTGGCGTGCGTAGAATTGAAGCCACCACAGGCAACGGTGCGTTGAAAATAATTAACGCGCAACAGCAATTAATTGATCAATTAGCCCATGCGCTTAAAGCGCCTAACGGGGAATTGGCCAACAAAGTAGCGCAATTAGCCGATCACGCAAAATCGCTAGAAAAAGAATTAGCCCGTCTAAAATCAAAATTAGCCAGCAGCCAAGGCGATGATTTAAGTACACAAGCTGTTGAAATTGCCGGCGTGAAAGTTTTGGCGGTTGTACTGGATGGTGCAAATGCAGAAACCTTGCGTGAGACTATGGATAAGCTGAAAGATAAACTAAAATCAGCTGCAATAGTCTTAGCCAGCGTCAATGATGGCAAAGTTAGCTTGGCCGCCGGCATTACAGCTGATCTAATTGCTAAAATTAAAGCTGGTGATTTGGTAAATTTTGTCGCCCAGCAAGTTGGCGGCAAGGGCGGCGGAAAACCAGATATGGCAATGGCCGGCGGCACAGATGCTAGCCAATTACCAAAAGCCTTAGCTAGCGTAAATGATTGGGTGACGAGTAAATTAGTCAGTTAATAATTTATAAATATGAAAGTACCATAAGTAAAAAAATTTAAATTACCGACAATTAAAAAGAGTCAAAAATGGCATTAATCGTACAAAAATATGGCGGCACATCGGTCGCTAATCCTGAGCGTATTCGCAGTTTAGCTCGCCGCGTCGCTCGTTATAAAGCAATGGGCCACCAAATTGTAGTAGTGGTTTCAGCTATGTCTGGTGAAACTAATCGACTCATTGGCTTAGCCAAAGAGCTGATGGCCGATCCAGATCCACGCGAATTAGACATGATTATTTCTACTGGTGAGCAAGTAACCATAGGCCTAACCGCATTAGCGCTAATTGAATTGGGCATAAAAGCAAAAAGCTACACCGGCGCACAAGTAAAAATATTAACCGACAATGCCTTTACCAAAGCACGTATCAGTCACATTGATCAACATAATCTTAGAACGGATTTAGATGCCGGTTATGTATGCGTAGTGGCTGGTTTTCAAGGTGTCGATGAAGAAGGCAATATCACTACACTTGGTCGCGGCGGATCAGATACGACAGGTGTGGCATTAGCTGCTGCACTGAACGCCGACGAATGTCAAATATACACGGATGTGGATGGCGTTTACACAACAGACCCACGCATGGTGCCAGAAGCACGTCGCTTAAAATCAATCACCTTTGAAGAAATGCTTGAGCTTGCCAGCCAAGGGTCAAAAGTACTGCAAATTCGCTCTGTTGAATTCGCAGGAAAATACAAAGTTAAATTACGCGTGCTTTCTAGCTTTGAAGAAGAAGGAGACGGCACGCTCATTACATTTGAGGAAGAAGATAACATGGAACAACCCGTTATATCAGGCATCGCATTTAACCGCGACGAAGCAAAAATCACTGTGCTGGGCGTTCCCGACAAACCAGGTATCGCCTATCAAATATTAGGTCCAATTGCTGAAGCCAATGTTGACGTCGATATGATCATTCAAAACACAGGTGCAGATGGCACGACTGACTTCACCTTTACCGTGCATAAAAACGAGATGAACAAAGCATTGTCTATTCTAAGAGATAAAGTGCAAGGTCACATTGGTGCACGTGAAATTAGTGGCGATGACAAAATTGCTAAGGTCTCTATTGTCGGCGTAGGCATGCGCTCACACGTAGGCATCGCCAGCCAAATGTTCCGCACACTGGCAGAAGAAGGCATCAACATTCAAATGATTTCAACATCAGAAATCAAAATTGCTGTTGTTTTAGATGAAAAATACTTAGAGTTAGCCGTACGTGTGTTGCACAAAGCCTTTGAGTTAGAAGAAGCCTAGCGCGATTGATAACAATTTAAGTTGGATTCGATTATCCCATTGATTTTTGTCTCTGATTCACGTATTATCGCGCCCTTATTAGTGAAGACTAATTAAAAGCGAAGTTGAAATAAACGGAGAGCTGGCCGAGTGGTCGAAGGCACTTCCCTGCTAAGGAAGCATACGGGCTTAACCCTGTATCTAGGGTTCGAATCCCTAGCTCTCCGCCAAGTAATAACTAAAAGAAATATAATTAACTCTTTTAGAAAAACGTAGTATGAAGTACAATACTGCGCATGCGCCCGTAGCTCAGCTGGATAGAGTACTTGGCTACGAACCAAGGGGTCGGGCGTTCGAATCGCTCCGGGCGCACCAAATACCGGTAGTAAAAACAAAGGCTTACAGCTTAACAACTGTAGGCCTTTTTTTATTGACTAAACAGATATAGATTCTCCTCATCC
>JBEDKX010000166.1:0-3309 GCA_041171965.1 Pseudomonadota bacterium
GAAATTTAGATTGAAATGAGTTAAAAAAACCTTTACCCAATTAGTTTGATTAATTCGAAATATACAGATTGCTATTGCTCTATAAATTGATGAGACATAATTAATAGTTAGCGCGCCAAGTGAAAATATCTTTTTAGGGGATGCAATTAACACCAGTAATTATTGTTACAATAATTAAATGTTAAACATTACAGCATCCGTAGCAAGAACATCCGTGCCGACACTAAATCACTCAGGTTTAGATGCCATAATCGCTTTTGAGCAATCAGCCTTAAATGCGCCAGCCATTAACTTACCTTTATATTCGTCAAAAGTATCAGCAGGATTCCCCAGCCCAGCGGAAGAACATGTAGAGAAACGCCTTAACCCTAACGATTATTTAATAGACCAACAGGATGCAACTTTCTTTGTCACCATTCAAGGCTATTCCATGATTGATGTTGGCTTATTACCGAAAGACAAGGCTGTAGTAGATCGTTCCAGAAAACCTTCTATAGGTAATATTGTGGTGGCGGTGGTGGATGGTGAATTTACCATCAAGATTCTCAGTCGCAAAAAGGACGGTACGCCGATTTTATTACCAGCCAATGCTACAGGTGATTACGTACCGATTGAAATTAAGGAAGGAACAAGCTTTGAAGTATGGGGTGTGGTGATCGGTTCGTTTAGGCGATTTATTTAACAAATTGTAGACATAAAAAAAGCCTACTCATTGCTGAATAGGCTGTTTTGTTCGGTGAGGCAGATTACTTGTTCATTACGTACATTGTTACTTCAAAGCCAAAACGCATTTCTGTAGCTGCTGGTGTTGTCCACATAATAATTCTCCAAAGTTTTTAACTGGTTGAACTGACGAGATGTCTTGTTCTTATGACTGCATTATGCGCTGACCTTAAAACCTAGCACTATTGCTGATCATGAATGACGGCTCAGTAAAATCATGAAAGAAAAGTAACATGCATATATCCAATACTCCTCGCAGCATTGCACTCATTGACGTGAATAACTTCTATGTTTCCTGCGAGCGTGCTTTTAATCCTAAGCTCGTTGGTAAGCCTGTAGTGGTGTTATCTAATAACGATGGTTGTGCCGTAGCCAGAAGCAATGAGGTTAAGGCGCTTGGTGTGCCTATGGGTACGCCTTGGTTTAAGCTCAAAGATTTAGCTAAACAACATGGCATTATTGGTTTATCTAGTAACTACCCACTCTATGCGGATATGAGTAATCGTGTGATGAGTATTTTGCGTGAATACAGCCCTGACCAAGAAGTGTATTCCATTGATGAATCCTTTTTGGATTTAACAAGCTTTCAATCGCGCGACTTGATTCGGTACGGTCAACATATGCGAAAGCGTATCATGAAGTGGACGGGCTTGCCTGTGTGTGTGGGTATCGGCGCAACCAAGACCTTAGCCAAATTAGCGAATCACTGTGCTAAGAAACAAGCAGCGTTTAATAGTGTATGTAACTTCAACACCATGTCACCGACTGAACTTGATGGTTTGTTGGGTCAATTAGAGGTCGGTGAGATTTGGGGTGTAGGCCGTAAACTTGCGCCTAAGTTACAAGCCTTAGGTTTCAATACAGTGTTAGATTTAAAACGCGCTAATCCTGAAAGATTACGTCAGCAGTTTAGCGTGGTGATGGAAAAGACTATTCGTGAATTAAATGGCACGGTGTGTATTGAGCTTGAAGAAATTAGCCCAGCCAAGCAACAGATCGTTAGATCCAGAAGCTTTGGCTATGCTGTCAGTGATTACAACAGTCTTGCTGAGTCTATAACGCTTTATATGAGCAGTGCTGCTGAAAGGCTACGCAGACAACAATCCTTTGCTGGTTCGGTGTATGTGTATATTCGCACCAGCCCATTCAAGCCTGATGAACCGACATACAGCAATGGCCTGACGATTCCACTACCCAACCCTAGTGATGATACTAGGCTGCTGGTTAACTTTGCGCTATGGGGCCTAAAGCAGATCTATAAACCTAATTACAACTATGCCAAGGCCGGTGTGATGCTGGGTGAGATTGTTGCTATTGAAGGCGTACAAAATGATTTATTCAGTCCGATGCAAGCGACACCAAAATCATCGGCCTTAATGTCTGCGATGGACAGCATCAACCGTAAGATGGGCAAGGAATCTATTAAGCTGGCTAGCGAGGGTTTTGCGCGACCTTGGAGAATGAAGCAGGGGAATAAGAGTCCTAGTTATACGACTAAGTGGGAGGATAATATTTTTATCTCGTAATAAGAACTGTGTCATTGGGCTAGGTATGAAATACTCCATACCTTCCTACCTACTGCTCCCGCAATTCTGAGCATGTTTTATTGAGACATTGTTTAAATGTGTGTTGTTATAGTCAATAAAATAAATCATAGGTTTACAATAATTACAGCAATTCAATAGAGCGAAAATATTGCCATTCAAATATTTTCCATCAAATACCGTTCGGTATCACTATAAATCCTTCTTCAGTATTTCCAAAAGCTTGGAAATTATTCGTTCTAAAATGATGGGCAGAGACCGCACAAAGCGCAGCATCTAAAAAGTCCACATTGCTTAATAAATCAGTTTTATAATTTTGATTCTCTAACGCTAGCCGCCTTACGACAGCTTTAGATTTTGCCGTAACAATAGAACCGGCCAAGGCACAAACTACAGCATGCGGAAAGGTTTCTATACAACACATTTCAGCAGTTTTATTGCCATCAAAAAGCGCGTAGTGACTTAGTAGTTTTTCATAAAGAATCGCACCGTTAAATACCCAGCCATAAAAGCGACTTTGCTTGGCTTTTTCTGCTGACGGAGTTGAAAAGCAGGACACTCTTTTTTGCAGCAATCTGCGTTCAGCTTCTCGAGATGAGCCATTACAGCTCCAACCACATGGTGCGTCTACCGCAACCACATTAGCCTGATGGCTAAGGCAAAAGGCTAAAATCTCCACTGGGTCTGTGCTGGTTTTTGCACCTAAAATCACTTTTCCATTAATGGCAACCGCGTGATAGCCTTTTACAATGCCGCCCACATCAATGCCAACTACTGTTTCATGATGTTTGTTATTAGAATTCATAGCGCCTCTTTAATAATGCATATTTTCTAGGTATTGCTTGCTGCGCTTATTTAACTGACACGCAATATTGAGTTACATAACCTTGAGTAGTAAATAAAATAATGGTTCTGATGATTTAGTGCGTGCTTAGTTTTAAGGCTAAATTTTGCGGTGTTGGCCAAATGTCACAGCGTGGTAAACCTAATGTTAAATAAATGTAATTTAACGAATAAACCAATCGTCAAAATTGTTGCCCTA
>JBEDKX010000167.1:0-3295 GCA_041171965.1 Pseudomonadota bacterium
CCTCAGAAGGGGATAAGCGCATTTTATTAGTTGCACAAAAATCAGCGAATAAAGATGAGCCTGAGGCTAATGATCTTTATGAAGTTGGCACGATTGCTACCGTACTGCAAATGCTTAAATTGCCAGACGGTACTGTTAAGGTTTTGGTAGAAGGCATACAGCGCGTTAAAGTTACTGGCTTTGTAGAAACAGAAGAGTGCTTTGCCGCGCATGCTGAGTTGATAGAAGACTCTGCCAGTGATATTGAAATCCAAGCTTTAATGCGTACGGTTTTTGCCCAGTTTGACCAATACGTCAAGCTCAATAAAAAGATTCCGCCAGAAATTTTGACTTCACTCGCTTCTATTGATGAAGCGAGTCGTTTAGCCGATACCATCGCCGCACATTTAACCTTGAAGTTAGATGAGAAGCAAAAAATACTTGAAATGTTTAGTGTCGCTGAGCGTTTAGAGCATTTGCTACGCTTGATGGAAGGCGAGATTGATATTCTGCAAGTTGAAAAACGTATCCGTGGCCGTGTTAAACGCCAAATGGAGAAAACTCAACGTGAGTATTATTTAAACGAGCAAGTAAAAGCCATTCAGAAAGAACTTGGCGAGCAAGATGAAAATGCGGAAATGGAAGAGTTAGAAAAACGCATTGAAGCTGCGCGTATGCCAAAAGATGCGTTAGCTAAAGTAACTAGTGAGCTGAAGAAATTAAAGCTTATGTCACCAATGTCCGCAGAAGCTTCTGTGGTGCGTAACTATATTGATATTTTAATTAATCTTCCATGGAAGAAAAAAACCAAAATCAGTAAAAATCTATTGGCTGCTGAAGCCATCCTAGATGACGACCATTACGGCTTGGATAAAGTGAAAGAACGCATCGTTGAGTATTTAGCTGTGCAACAACGCGTAGATAAAATTAAAGCACCGATTTTATGTCTAGTGGGTCCGCCAGGCGTGGGTAAAACTTCTTTAGGCCAAAGTATCGCCAAAGCAGTTAACCGTAAATTTGTGCGTATGGCCTTAGGTGGTATGCGTGATGAATCTGAAATACGTGGCCATAGGCGTACTTACATTGGCTCTATGCCAGGTAAGATTTTACAAAGCATGACTAAAGTTGGCGTTAAAAATCCACTTTTCTTATTAGATGAAGTGGATAAGTTGGGTCAAGACTTTAGAGGTGATCCATCTTCTGCTTTATTAGAGGTTTTAGATCCTGAGCAAAATCATACGTTTGCCGACCATTATGTTGAAGTGGAATATGATTTATCTGACGTGATGTTTGTCGCTACGGCAAACTCCATGAATATTCCGGCGGCTTTATTAGATCGTATGGAAATTATTCATCTTGCTGGCTATACCGAAGATGAAAAAGTGAATATCGCGATGCGTTATTTATTGCCTAAACAGCTAAAATCACACGGATTACAGGAGCATGAAATTAATGTTTCTGAGCCAGCCATTCGCGATGTGGTGCGTTTTTATACACGCGAAGCGGGTGTGCGTAAATTAGAGCAAGAAATATCTAAAATTTGTCGGAAAGTGGTAAAAGAATTAATCACTACTAAAGCCAAAGAAGGCGCTAAAGCGACTAAGAAAATTAGTGTAACGCCTAAAAATCTAGATAAATATCTTGGCATTCAGCGCTTTGATTACGGTGTTGCCGCTAAAGAAGACCAAGTAGGGCAGGTAACTGGCTTAGCTTGGACCTCGGTTGGTGGTGAATTGCTTACCATTGAAGCAGTATTGTTGCCGGGTAAAGGCAAAACGACCACGACAGGCAAGCTAGGTGATGTGATGCAAGAATCAACGCAAGCGGCCATGAGCGTTGTGCGTAGCCGCACCAAGCGCTTAGGTATCGCGCATGATTTTTATGAGAAAAATGACATTCACATTCACTTCCCAGAAGGCGCTACACCAAAAGATGGGCCAAGTGCAGGTATTGCCATTACTACCGCACTTGTTTCAATTCTTACTGGCATTCCTGTGCGTGCAGACGTGGCCATGACCGGTGAAATTACACTAAGAGGCGAAGTGTTGCCTATTGGTGGATTGAAAGAGAAATTGCTTGCGGCACATAGAGGTGGAATCAAAACGGTATTGATACCACAGCAAAATGTTAAAGATCTCGCTGACATTCCAGAGAATATCAAAAACAAGTTAGAAATTCATCCTGTGCAATGGATTGATGAAGTGTTAGCCCTAGCTTTAGCATCACAACCACAGCCTTTGCCGGAAAATTTAGTGGTAAATGAGTTGGCCGCTAAGGACGCTCAAGTTGCGGATAAGTCAGCAGAAACGGCTGATGCGACTAAGCACTAAAAAATAAGTGTAATATAGTTTTATAAATGCTTGACAGGGCCTTTGTAGGCTTGATATAAAGTTATACGAGTGGAGATTACTCGTATAACTTTCTAGTCTTTATTTAACCAGCCTTAATAGGGGATTACACATGAATAAATCTGAACTGATTGATGATATTGCAAACGCTGCAGGCATTTCAAAAGCAGCAGCTGGACGTGCGTTAGATGCAACCACCGCTTCAATTACAAAAGCGATGAAAAGTGGCGATTTGGTGACTTTGATTGGTTTTGGTACATTTTATGTAGGTAAGCGTGAAGCTAGAAATGGCCGTAATCCACGTACTGGAGAAACGATCAGTATCAAGGCTGCAAATTCTCCTAAATTTAGGGCTGGTAAAGCACTTAAGGATGCTGTAAACTAGCGTTCTTGTTGGTTAAGCGGGTGCTTAGCTCAGTTGGTAGAGCGTCGCCCTTACAAGGCGAATGTCAGCGGTTCGACCCCGTTAGCACCCACCAAAAACCAACAAAATGTGACTAAGACGTTCCTAATTTAAAAGTTGAGAGTGCTGGTAGTTTATGCGCTCTCTATTTTTTTGTAATATTAAGAGCGCAAGAGTTTTGGAGTGGTAGTTCAGTTGGTTAGAATGCCTGCCTGTCACGCAGGAGGTCGCGGGTTCGAGTCCCGTCCGCTCCGCCAAAATCAAATAAACCTGCTAATTCTATGAGTTAGCAGGTTTTTTGTTTTTTTGTTCTAGATTTCTAGATAAAGGCTTTTCTAGAAAAATCTAGAAAAGGATGTTTAGATTACTGTACATTAGATTTTTTTCCATTAATGCCTCAGCAGAAGCATTAAGGAAGTAAGCGTCATTATTTGACCTGAATAGTATGATTCTCAACTAGAACAGTTTGATTCTTACGAATTTTGGCGGTTTTTCTGGTCTCTATTACACCGTCAACTTTTACCATTCCTTCAGCTACCATTGTTTTGCCGCGGCCGCCGCCGCC
>JBEDKX010000168.1:0-3290 GCA_041171965.1 Pseudomonadota bacterium
GATCATCATCGCGCCGATCAATTTTGAAGGGGAACCCCATGAACGAAGAAATCCTGATCCCGCAAGCCTGAATTGGCCGCGGCACGATATACTTCGAGTATGAGCCCGCTTGTCAGAAGCGGCACGCCATCAAGCCATGCCACAACCGGCTTTATTCTCACCAAAAAGTCCTAATGGCAATTTCAATCGAGGCAGCGCAAATAATGGGGGTGCAGGGCGCACAAACCCTAGTACAGGTAGCCAACATCGCAGTGGTGGCAGAGGCCGCTAAAACCGTGATTGAGATGAATAGAAAAATAGATTAAAATTCTAGCCATAAAATTTATAGAAAATTACACATTAGGATCAGAACATGCAAATTGCAATGAATACAGTAGTAACAATGACTTACGAGCTTAAAGATGTAGATGGCAACGTGCTTGAATCAAGCGCAGAGCCAGTATCTTATTTACACGGCGGCTACGACAATATTTTTCCATTAGTTGAAGAAGCGATGCACGGCAAAAATATCGGCGACGTGGTTATTGTTGATTTACAGCCAGCAGATGCGTTTGGTGAGTACGACGAAGAATTAGTACAAATTGAGCCAGCGAGTGCTTTCCCAGCAGACGAACTAAAAGTGGGCATGCAGTTTGAAGGCGAAGATGATACTGGCGATGTGATTTTATATACTGTGACAGAAATCGCTGACGGCAAAGTTGTGGTTGATGGTAACCACCAATGGGCTGGTGAACGCGTTGTGTTTACGGCTACAGTTAAAGATGTACGTGTAGCGCTAGCAGAAGAAGTAACGCATGAGCATGTGCATGGCGCTGGCGGTCATCACCACTAAGATTGATTTGTACTAGTTTTTAAGTATTGGTAGATCAGAAAAAGCACTCAGAATTTGAGTGCTTTTTTATTTATAAATCTTATATTAAGCTTAATGTTGATCGACTAATGCCTTCAGTTTATACAACAAATCCAAGGCTTGCTTAGGTGTTAAATCATCTGCTTGTATGGCATCCAATTCGCTAATTACCGGGTGCATTGGCAAGTCCAGCACAGCCTCACTGACCATAAACATGTCTGGTTGCGCGGTATTATTCGCTAATTGGTTGTTCTCAAGTTGAACCAGTTTGCGCTTGGCTGCGGCGACCACACTTTTAGGAATACCGGCTAACTGTGCCACTTGCAAGCCGTAACTCTGATTAGCTGCACCCTCTTCTACCTTGTGCATAAACACAATGTTATTGCCATGCTCAACTGCATCTAAATGGACATTAGCCGCATATTTAAACTCATCAACAATACGTGTTAGTTCAAAATAATGCGTGGCAAATAAAGTGTAAGCTTTGTTTTTTTCAAGCAGTTGTTTAGCCACAGCCCATGCCAAGCTCAGACCATCAAATGTAGATGTGCCACGACCAATTTCATCGAGCAACACTAAACTTTTATCTGTTGCGTTATGCAAAATATTCGCTGTTTCTGTCATTTCCACCATAAAGGTAGATCTGCCGCCGGCCAAGTCATCTGACGCACCGATTCGCGTCATGATGCGGTCAATTTCACCTATTTTAGCAAACGTTGCCGGCACGTAACAGCCACAATGTGCCAACAAAACAATCAGCGCTGTTTGTCGCATAAAGGTTGATTTACCACCCATATTTGGCCCAGTAATCAGCAACAATTGGCGATATGGATTTAGCAGCACGTCATTCGCAATAAATGGCTGGCCTGATGCCGCTACAGAAATCTGCTCTACCACCGGATGCCGACCATTCAAAATCTGAATACCAGCCTCGGTGGTGAACTGCGGTGCAACATAATTCAAAGTAAGCGCACGCTCACTAAAGCAACACAGCACATCTAGGCTAGCCACAGCACCTGCATTGGTTTGCAAGGCAGATATAAATGGCAATAATTGTTCTAACACTGTGGCATAAAGCATTTTTTCGCGCGCCAATGCGCGGTCATTTGCGCTTAGCACTTTGTCTTCAAAAGCTTTTAATTCTGGCGTAATAAAGCGCTCTACATTTTTTAACGTTTGTCTGCGTCTATATTCTGCAGGGGCACTTTCTGCCTGGCTACGGCTCATTTCAATATAAAAACCATGTACGCTGTTGTACTCAACTTTTAAATTGCTAATACCAGTACGCTGTTTTTCAGCTTCTTCATATTGCAGCAAAAATTCACCATGATTATTTTGCAACGCGCGTAATTCATCTAGTTCGACGTCATAGCCATCAGCAATCACGCCACCTTCACGCAAAACTGTGCTTGGCTCGGCTTTAATGGCGGTAGTCAACAAATGAACAACGTCGCTAGGCGCAATTAAACTTGCGTTTAATGTTTGTAGCATAGTGGTTTGGGAATCTTGCAGCTGCAACAGCAACAATGGCAATTGTTGCAAACTCATTGCTAAACCAGATAAGTCGCGTGGCCTAGCCGTTTTTAAAGCAATTCTTGCCGTAATGCGCTCTATATCGCCTACCGCCTTCAATGCATGGTTGATTGAAGAAACCCGATCGAATTGAATCAATTCAGCAATAGCTTCATGCCGTTTGATGACGAGATTTCGGTCTTGCAAAGGATTATGCAGCCAGTGCCTCAGTAAGCGTGCCCCCATTGCAGTTTGTGTAGTGTTAAGTAGCGAGTATAAAGTCGGCGATGATTCGCCACGCAAAGTCATGTCAATTTCTAAATTTCGGCGTGTAGCAGCATCTAGTTGTAGATATTCGCTGGTCGCTTCAACGCTGATGGCATTAATATGCGGCAACGTTGTACGTTGCGTATGCTTAACGTAATCGAGCAATGCACCTGCAGCACAAATAGCTGATTTAAAATTCGCACAACCAAAGCCATTCAAATCGTAAGTATTCATTTGCTTGGTCAAGGTGTTGAAAGCGCTATCAAAGTCAAATTGCCAAGTGCTTAAACGTTTTTTTGCTACTTTGCTGATATTGATAGCCGCATGCTGAAAATCATCGGACAACAGGATTTCACTGGGACCAATACGCTCGATTTCTTGACCCAGTAGGCCAATAGCAATTTCGCTCAAAATAAGCGCGCCTGAGGCCAAATTTAAACGTGCTAAGCCAACCATGCCATCAGCCTGATAAATACTCAGCAATTGATTATCGCGAGATTCATCTAACAATGCGGTGTCAGTTAGTGTGCCAGGAGTTAAAATTCGCGCTACCTGTCGCTCAACAGGGCCCTTACTGGTTGCTGGATCGCCAACTTGTTCACAAATGGCGACCGCTTCGCCCAGTTTAGCCAATTTAGCTAAATAGCCTTCAGCTGCGTGA
>JBEDKX010000169.1:0-3283 GCA_041171965.1 Pseudomonadota bacterium
GTTTCACTATCCGCCAGAGCCGTCAATTGATTACATAAAGCGTGTGGTTGGTTTGCCTGGTGACAGAATTAGCTACAAAGATAAGCAATTGACGATTAATGGTAAAAAGCTAGATACGCAAGATATGGGTAGCTACGAATATGTCATGTCTGGGCTTAATATTATGACTGCCAAGCAATATAAAGAGCAGCTTGGATCAGTGCGACATAGCATTTTAATTCACGATATTGTCGGTAATTATGATGCGGATGCAATAGGTTCTAAATTTGCTAATAATGAAGAGATTATTGTCCCGGCTGGCCATTATTTAGCGATGGGAGATAATCGGGATAATAGTTCAGATAGTCGTGTTTGGGGCTTTGTGCCTGAGCAAAACTTGGTGGGAAAAGCATTTTTTATCTGGATGAATTTCGATCAAATTTCTAGAATAGGCAGCGCAATACATTAGTTGTTGAAATTCTAATTAACAATTAGACACTGGAGATAGCCGTGCATAAAAATAGACAGCAGCAGATCCGTAACTCACAAAGGCAGGGTGGAGCAACTTTCATTGGTATGCTGCTGGTGACAGGATCACTCGTGTTGTTAGCGCTCGTGACTATAAAAATATTCCCAGCGTACCAAGAATATTATTCAGTTCAAACCGCCATTCATGCCTTAAACAAAGAGCCATTAAGTAGCATGAGTAAAAAAGAGATTATAGATGCATTTAATAAGCATGCAGACGCTGAGAAAGTTACGGTTGTTACGGACTCAGACTTAAAAATTAATAAAAATAACAGTGATGAAACGGTTGTCTCAGTTCAATACCAAGTGGTTAAACCGCTGTTTGCCAATTTCAGTATTTTGATCGATTTTGCAATACCAAGTGACGGTAAATAATAGACATGTTGAATCAGCAGGACATATCAAAGCGGTTAGCTTATAACTTTGCTAATAGCAACCTGCTCGCGCAAGCACTAACCCATCGCAGTTTTAGCGCGCAAAATAATGAGCGACTTGAATTTTTAGGCGATGGCGCACTGAATTTTATCATTGCGCACCAGTTGTATAAGCGTTTTCCTACGATTGCTGAAGGCGATTTAAGCCGTCTAAGGGCTCAATTAGTCAAGGAATCTACGCTATGTGAAATTGCAATTTCACTTGAATTAGGCGATGCACTTAAGCTTGGCGAAGGTGAGCTTAAAAGTGCGGGTTGGCGTAGGCCATCTATATTAGCGGATGCTGTTGAGGCGCTGATAGGTGCAGTTTATCTTGATGGTGGATATGATGCGGCTGAGGCATTAGTGGCTCATTTATTTATAAACAAGCTTGATACTATAGACCCAAAAGTAATCGATAAGGATCCAAAATCGCTCTTGCAGGAATTATTGCAAGGGAAGAAAATGGCAGTACCAGAATATACCGTAACAAATTTGGGTGGCGAGGCGCACGCTCAAGTATTTATTGTTGAATGTTATATAGAAAAATTAAATATACGCACGGTTGGTGAAGGCACCAGTCGGCGAATTGCAGAACAACAAGCTGCGCAGCTTGCATTGGAAAAACTAAAGAAATGACAGACTTAGAGATGGATTCAGATTCAGTATCAACACCTTCAGTATTTAAGTGCGGCACAGTCGCTATTGTTGGTCGGCCTAACGTTGGCAAATCTACCTTACTTAACCATATTTTAGGCATGAAGTTAGCTATTACTTCACGTAAGGCACAAACTACGCGCCATCGTTTACTTGGCATTCACACCACAGAAGACACGCAATTTTTGTTTGTTGATACGCCAGGTTTTCAACAAAAACACTTGAATGCCTTAAATAAAGGTTTGAATAAAACCGTTACTCAAGTGCTGACAGAAGTTGATGTTGTATTGTTTGTGATAGAGCCTATGAAGTTAGGTGATGCAGATCGTAAAGTATTAGCCTTACTTTCAGAAAAGACGCCGACATTTTTGGTGGTCAATAAATTAGACTTAATGGGCGACAAAGGTAATATATTGCCGTTGATTCAAGACTTTGATTTAGAGTTTCCATTTTCAGAGATCGTGCCAGTCAGCGCGAAAAAAAGTCTGAATTTGGACGAACTGTTGGAAACGATACGCAAATACTTGCCAGAGCAAGCAGCTATTTATTCCGAAGATGAATTGACTGATAAAAACGAACGCTTTTTAGCCGCGGAATTAGTACGCGAGAAAATTTTCAGATTAGTTGGCGATGAGTTGCCGTATGCGGTTGCCGTCGAAATTGAAAAATTTGAAATAATCGGTAATTTACGCCGTATTTTTGTCGCAATTATTGTCGACAAAGATAGCCAAAAACCAATGTTAATTGGCAAGAATGGCGAAAAGATGAAGCAAATATCTACTGAAGCCAGGCAAGATATGGAGAAATTATTCGGTGGCAAAGTGTATTTAGAAACTTGGGTAAAAGTTAAAGGTGGCTGGGCAGATGATGAGCGCGCCTTGAAATCACTAGGTTATTAGACTATTCATTTTAGATTTCTGAGATTTGAAACTAGAAAATTCTAAGCCAATTAGAATGTCTGGTTTAATGTGTTTTTTATAAAGAATTTATGGCTTTAGTCAGCACGCACCGTCAAGATAACCAGGCCGTTTATGTGCTACATACTTATCCATTCAAGGAAACTAGCTTGGTGGTTGAATTGTTTACACACGGTTTTGGTCGCGTTGCTACAACAGCAAAGGGTGCAAGACGACCTCGCTCTGCCATGCGAGGTATGCTGCAGTCATTTCAGCCGTTAACGGCAACTTGGTCTGGTAAGTTAGAACTTAAAACCTTACATAGTCTAGATTGGGCTGGTGGACTGCTGCTACTTAAAGGCGAAGCGCTGATGTGCGGCTTTTACTTGAATGAGCTATTGTTGCGGCTGTTGCCGCGCGAAGATTCTCACGCAACACTTTTTGAATATTACAGCATCACGCTAAAAACTTTGGCAATCAGCCAAGATCTAGCAACCACATTACGCCGCTTTGAGTTAAAGCTTTTGCAAGAGCTAGGCTATGCGATTCCGTTAAATAACGATGTGAATGATGCGCCAATATTAGCTGAAGCAGCGTATCGTTATGAAGCTGAGCATGGTGCAATCAGATTAAGTCGCCAGATAAATGCGCCACAAAATGGCATACAGCTAGCTGGAAAAACAATGATAGATATGGCCAATGATGACTACACAAATGTTCAAACACAGCAACAAAGTAAGCAATTAATGCGCTATTTGTTGACCCATTATTTGGGTGATAAGCCCTTACATACAAGACAACTTTTAATAG
>JBEDKX010000170.1:0-4319 GCA_041171965.1 Pseudomonadota bacterium
ACACAATTTAAGTCAATAATTTGCAATCGGCAAATATAGCCAGTACGAAAACCATCAAAACACCTCCCCACCAGAAATATAAGCCGTTCAGCTTAAATCAACTTTTATATTCTATTTAATTATAACTATATAAAAACAAATTCTTTTTAATTGTTACTTAGCTAATTTATAGTGCATGCATTCGCTCATTAGCGAGCACACATTAAGGGCTAAATCATGACACTTCAAACCAACACAAAAAATAATAGTGATGTTACACAGGAAATTTTGCGTGCCGTTGAAGCGTTGAGATCTGGCTCTGGTTTTGGCTCCGTAGAAATCGTACTGCACGAAGGCCGTGTGACACAAATTGAAAAGCGCGAAAAACTTAGACTTAAGCAAGAAAACACAAAAATTTCGTCGACTGCACCAGCAAGGGCTAAGTAAAAAAATACTCAAAACTAAATTCACCGGCCTACTAGAAAACTGGTTGCTTGTATTCGGAGATAAAAATGCAATTTAAATTTACAAAATTCGCCACTGTGCTTTTAGCTAGCGGCATTATTTCACTACCACTGGCAGCACATGCTAATGACAGTGCAGAGCTGGAAGAGTTACGCGCATTAGTGCAACAACTAGATCAACAAGTCAGAGTTTTGGCACGTAAAGGTGAAATTTCAAACGAAGAAGCTGTAGCTGCTAAAAAAACAACCCCAGTAGTTAAAGCCAGTGAAAATGGTTTTGGCTTTGAGTCGGCTGACGGTAAAAATTCCATTAAATTCAAAGGGCTTTTACACATTGATAATCGCAATTTCAGCGATGTAAATGGCTTAGGTAGTGACGGTAAAAACATCAGCGGTTTTGACTTTAGACGTATTCGTCCAACGATTGAGGGTACCGTTTTTGGTAAATATGACTTCCGCTTTACGCCTGAGTTTGGTGAGGCTAAAACCACTAGCACATCCAGTACCAGTGGCATTGTAGATGCCTACATAGACGCACGGTTTCAGCCTTCATTTAAGGTGCGTGCTGGTAAGTTCAGACCATTTGTTGGTCTAGAAAGGCTGCAGAGCGGCTCTGATATTAAATTCATGGAGCGCAGTTACGTTAGTAGCAACATCTTGCCAAACCGCGACCTTGGCGCTGCGATTCATGGTGACGTATTAGAAGGAAAACTAAATTACTCAGTCGGTGTTTATAACGGCGTAGTTGATGGTGGTGACATAACAACTGTACAAGATACAAATGTAGATAAAGAATATGCCGCTCGCATATTCGCAACCCCATTCAAGGATAGTGACAGCGTACTTGCTGGATTGGGCTTTGGTCTTGCTGCAACCCACGGCAACTTTAAGGGTTTATCATCTGCCAGTGGTTTACCTGGATACAAAACTGCAGGCCAGCAATCTACTTTCTTTGCATATACGGCCAACACAGTCTTTGCTAACGGAGCGCGAGATCGAATCTCACCGCAGGCCTATTACTACTATGGTCCATTCGGCGTAATTACAGAATATGCACGTGTATCGCAAGATGTAACTAACGGTTCTATTTCTGAAAAATTAGAGAACGATGCTTGGCAGATAGCTGGTTCTTACTTGCTCACAGGAGAAGACGCTTCATTTAAAGGCGTAAAACCTAAACAAGTATTTAATACCGACGGCGATGGCTGGGGTGCTTGGGAATTAGTGGCACGCTATCAAGAAAATAACATTGATAATGCAGCCTTTAGCACGGCGGGAAGCGGTGCCGGTTTACGTTACGCAGACCCAAGAAACAATGCTAGTGCTGCAAAATCATGGGCTGCCGGTATTAATTGGTATCTAAACCAAAACGTAAAAGTAGTCTTAAATTACGAACAAACGAGTTTTGTTGGTGGCGGTCAAGTCAATTCTGCAAATCTAGCAACTGGCGCATTTACCAACATTACTGACAGACCTGATGAAAAAGCACTATTTACTCGCCTACAACTTTCATACTAATTAAAGAGAGCATATCAAATGAAAAAATCATTACTCGCCATTGCGCTGCTAGCCGCAGCATTTGGCACCGCAACACCACTCATGGCAATTGCCAAAGACATTAGCTTACTTAATGTTTCTTACGATCCTACGCGTGAGCTTTACCAAGATTTCAACAATGCTTTCAGCAAATATTGGTTAGCTAAAACAGGCGACAAAGTCACTGTTAAAGGGTCTCACGGTGGTTCTGGTAAACAAGCACGCGCCATTATTGATGGTTTAGATGCTGACGTAGCAACGCTGGCACTGGCATACGATGTAGATCAACTATCCGAAAAAGGTAAATTGATTCCTAAAGATTGGCAAAAACGCTTGCCACACAATAGCTCGCCTTACACTTCAACCATTGTATTATTGGTTAGAAAAGGCAACCCTAAAAACATTAAAGATTGGGATGATTTAATTAAACCAGGCGTTTCTGTGATTACGCCCAACCCTAAAACATCGGGTGGCGCACGTTGGAATTATCTAGCTGCTTGGGCTTACGCACAGAAGAAAAATGGTGGCGATGAAGCCAAAACTAAAGAATTTGTTAACAAATTGTTTAAGAACGTACCGGTGTTAGATACTGGTGCCCGTGGATCTACCACGACATTTGTTGAGCGCGGCATTGGCGATGTATTGCTAGCTTGGGAAAATGAAGCATTTTTAGCACAAAAAGAGTTAGGCGTAGGCAAGTTTGAAATTGTTGTGCCCTCACTTTCTATTTTGGCCGAACCACCAGTAACTGTGGTGGATAAGTTTGCTAAAAAACATGGTACAGAAGCGGTTTCTAAAGCTTATCTTGAGTATTTGTATACTGAAGAAGGCCAAGAAATTGCGGCTAAAAATTACTATCGCCCAACTTTAGCATCAGTGGCTAAAAAATATGAAGGTCAATTCCCAAAAGTTAATTTTGTGAAAATTGATGATGACTTTGGTGGCTGGCAAATTGCACAGAAAAAACACTTTTCTGATGGCGGTACCTTCGATCAGATTTATCAAAAATAGTGACTGACTCAACAGATGAGAGTCATTCAATATATTACAAATACGCATTTACATGGCTTAGCTAATGTAGGTGCAAAAGGAGAAACTATCATGGCCTTAATAGCAGTTAATGTTTGCAATCAATTGCATGGCAAAATCAAAGCAATTATTTCGGGTGATGTGGTTTCAGAAGTTGAAGTTGAAACAAGCTCTGGAATCATTACCACGGTAATTATCAACCCGGTAATTACCACTCGATCTATCAAAAATTTCGGGCTCGCCATTGGTTCTGAGGTATTGGCCTTGGTAAAAGCGGCTATAACAAAAATGGTAAACACGGGCTAGCAATCAAACATGATTTTTAGCCCGCTTTAAAAGTGAAATCACATGGCAAAACAAAAAAATGTACTACCCGGATTTAATTTATCACTAGGATACACCTTACTCTATTTGAGTTTAATCGTACTCATTCCATTATCGGCAGCCTTTATTAAAACTACCGAATTAAGCTTTAATGAATTTTGGGCGGTCGTTACCGCACCTAGGGTATTAGCCTCTTATAAATTAACTTTTGGCGCTTCACTACTAGCCGCACTGATAAATGCTGTATTCGGTTTGCTGACAGCGTGGGTATTGGTACGCTATCGATTTCCCGGTAAAAAAATTATTGATGCTTTGGTAGACTTGCCGTTTGCTCTGCCAACAGCAGTAGCCGGTATCGCGTTAACTGCGGTATATGCCGGTAATGGCTGGATTGGGTCATGGTTGGAGCCACATGGCATCAAGGTTGCTTTTACGCCATTGGGTGTGATTATTGCGCTAACTTTTATTGGCTTGCCGTTTGTAGTGCGTACCGTCCAGCCTGTTTTAGAAGATTTAGAAGCAGAAACTGAAGAAGCCGCGGCTAGCCTAGGCGCTAACCGTTGGCAGACTTTTACTAAAATTATCTTTCCAGCTATTTGGCCAGCATTACTAACAGGTTTCGCCTTGGCGTTTGCCCGTGCTATTGGCGAATATGGCTCAGTAATTTTTATTGCCGGCAATGTGCCATTTGTATCAGAAATTACCCCATTAATTATTATTACCAAGCTTGAGCAATATGAATATGCCAGCGCAACAGCGGTTGCAGTAGTTATGTTAGTTATTTCGTTCCTACTGCTCTTTGCGATTAATGGCCTGCAGTGGTGGTTTAATCGTCATGCTAGTGCAGTGCGCTAGCGTTATGTTTTCGTTACAGTTTATGACAATAAAAAACCAGTACGCAAACAATTTTATAGAGAATCAATAATGGCTACAGAAAAAATGTCTTCAGCACCAATATCTCAGCACAGCAGTTATCACAACAAAGTA
>JBEDKX010000171.1:0-3475 GCA_041171965.1 Pseudomonadota bacterium
AATAGCGCGATAAAGTGATGGCAAGCTATGTGGTTTAGCAGGAATTAATATAGGCGTAGCATTAACTTCATGCGCCACCCATAATGTTTTTTCTGTAAGGCTAAGTAAAAAATCTGCACCTGCATGTCCTGCAGTAAGCAAGTCATCGGTATTCAGAGAATCGACACTTACCTGAAAATTCAAGGCTTTGAGGGCCTTAACCGTATCCGCTAAGTGCGGAAAAGGTACGGCAGGCAGGCAACCTAAATCAATCACATTAGCGCCTTGCGTTTGATAAACTTCTGCTTTTTTTATAATGTCAGTAATACTTAAGAATCAATCTCAGCAAAAATTTGTACGCTATAGTCACTTAAATCTGGCATAACACCAGCATGGCCAAAATACTGTGGAAGATCCTTTAAATCTGCTGGCCCTCGCTCTACTGGCACACCATATTGCGCCTCTAATTGGCTTAAATCACCTAGGCAAAGACCGGGCAAAATAATCTTATCGGCATCACCCGCCTCCTTGAGCCGACGCGCGATTAAATCTGGCGTCATTAACGCAGCTACAGATACCCCAATTTGCTGAATGCGATATTTGAATGGTGGCGTTTTTGGATTATTTTGCACTTCATCTAAAACTTTTTTTAGACTTTTTTCTGCAAGTTTACCTGTTAGAAAAAGCAAATTGTCAGCCATAAGAACTAACCTGGAGTATGCGTTACTACTAGTTGAAGCGCTTGTAGCCTAGCTTGCACCTGCGCGTTTAAGGCACACATATTATCGACAACAGTAGTCGCTTCAAAGGTTTTAATTTTATCGATATTCTCTAAATCAATTTTGCGCGGATAAACTTTTACCACGTTATCTCTAGGCGCTTCAGACTCTAGCTCAGCGGCGGTATCGCAGGCGAAAACTATGCTTGGTACAAGCGTTTTACCTGCTTGCGCGTAAAGATTGGTGACTAAGTTATCGGAGATGCCATAGACCATTTTAGCAATAGTATTTGAGGTAGCTGGCGCGATGATTAAGCTATGATAACGACCTTGATAAAACAATTCCACAGGCACGCTGCTGGCAGTTTTATCTTGATAAACCTTGCCAACATTATGCTTGTAGCCGTACTGCTGCAATACTTCAGCAGCGGCTTTACTTAAAAATAAATCTACGTCTTGTAGCGTATGAATAATGTCTATGCACTCTCTTAAATAATGCCCTGAGCCTGTAATTGCCCAAGCAAGGCGTTTATTCGAGAGGCTATTCATCCGCTAAGATTAAGCAAATGGATGACGTAAAACAATGGTCTCATCACGTTCAGGACCAGTAGACACGATATCTACTGGTACGCCGCAAAGCGCTTCTAAGCGTTTAAGATAATTTTGTGCCGCTTTTGGTAAACCATCCCAAGTTTTAACACCAAAGGTGTTATCACTCCAGCCCGGTATCGTTTCGTAGATAGGGATGCAGCGCGCAACATCATCAGCGCCTATTGGTAGCAAGTCTAAATGCTTTCCGTCTAAAGTGTAGCCAGTACAAATATTCAATTCTTTAATGCCATCTAGTACATCTAACTTTGTAATGCATAAGCCAGTGAGGCCGTTAATCATGGCTGATCGACGAAGTGCTGCAGCGTCAAACCAACCACAACGGCGTTTACGTTTAGTCACAGTACCGATTTCCTGGCCTTTGACTGACATTTGATTGCCTGGACAATTGTCAGAGTCTATGTCTAACTCGCTTGGAAATGGACCGCCGCCAACGCGTGTGGTGTAAGCCTTAGTGATACCTAAGACATAATGCAACATGTTTGGACCAACGCCTGTACCCGCTGCCGCTTGGCCTGATACACAGTTACTTGACGTAACGTACGGATAAGTTCCGTGATCTACATCTAATAAGGTGCCTTGCGCACCTTCAAACAATAAGTTTTGGCCGGCGGCATTCGCTGCATATAAAGCAGCAGATATATCAGCCACCATTGGTTTGAGTAAATCGGCTTTTTGCAGTGCAGAATCTAATTGCTGATTAAAATCTACCGCTTCAGCACCTAAATATTGAGTCAGTACGAAATTGTGATAATCCAATACATCACGTAACTTTTCACTGAATTGCTCAGGGTAGAATAGATCGTAAAGACGCAAAGCACGACGCGCAACTTTATCTTCATAGGTCGGACCTATGCCCTTGCCTGTCGTGCCAATTTTTTTATCTGCGCCACGTTTTAGCTCTCGGGCAACGTCTAATCGAACATGGTAATCTAAGATTAACGGACAACCTGAGCTTACTTTCAAACGACTTCTAACGTCTAGACCATCTTTTTCAAGTGCGTCAATTTCAAATAGTAAATGTCCGGCATCAAGCACTACACCGTTGCCGATATAGCAATTTACACCAGTGCGAACAATACCGGAAGGAACAAGATTAAGTTTGTAAACACGCTGCGCATCACCTTGACCTACAACTAGTGTATGACCGGCATTATGGCCACCTTGAAAACGCACTACGCCTTGGGCGTGATCTGTCAGCCAGTCAACAATTTTGCCTTTACCTTCATCGCCCCATTGCGTACCAATAACGACGACATTTTTTGCTATGCTGGTTTTATTTACTAGGTTGTTTGCCATAACGTTTACTTTATAATTTTAATTTTATGTTGTTAATTTAATACATTTATTTACAAGCGAATACTTATTCAATCGCTGCCTGTTGAGATTTAAATCCCCTGACGGCTAAATCTTTTTAAATGCTATCTACATGCCAGCCGGCATTGTAATGCACCAGCTTCCTATCGCAATTTAATTCTTCACAATTTGCTTCTATACCTGCAAGCGCCTGAATAACGACAAGGCCCTCAGCCCTCAGCGTAGCAATTTTAGCGGCTAAACTTAGATCATCACTGGCCGGTGCTAAAATTGCCATGACAGCCTGAGCTGGCGGCAACGCGGTGACTACGCCACGCAAATCTAAACTAAATCCCGTTGCTGGACGTGCACGACCAAATGCCTGACCTACTTCATCATACCGACCACCCAGTGCTAACGGACCTTTATAACCTTGCGCATAAGCCGCAAATACCATACCACTATGGTAATGATAACCACGCAGTTCGCTTAAATCAAAACTGACCGTTACACCTAAATCTTTTAGGGCAGAGCTAACTTGATGCAAACTTGCTAATGCTGACTGTATTGCTGGAGTTGCTGGCAACAACTGAGCCGCTTTATCTAAGATTGAAACATCACCATTTAACGTGGTTAAGTTTATTAATGCTTCACGTGTGACTGGATCTAAATTTTGCGTAAGCGATTTAACCGAAGATTGATCTTTACTTTGTAGTGCGGCATATAAGTCTTGCTCTAGCTCAGCACCTATCTGACTTGATTCGATTAGGCTGCCAAAAATATTGACATGACAAAAATCAATATGCACTTGCTCAACCCCAATGGCTTGCAATGATATAATCAGTAAACGTTGTTTACTGATTAAATCATTGC
>JBEDKX010000172.1:0-3256 GCA_041171965.1 Pseudomonadota bacterium
CCTTGGCTATCTCGCCTTTGGTTGCGCCATGCGTACCATGAAGATGCACTCACTAAACGTATAGCTCCAGTATTTACCCGCCTATTTAATCCATTTTTATGTGATCTAAATGGCAAAAAAAATAGACGTAAATTAGGCTTGGGTGTAGTGCTGTTGATATTGATTTCGCTAGCATTGCCGCTAGCAAAATTGGTGGTATTGAAAATGCTGCCATTTGATAATAAGTCTGAGTTTCAAGTTATAGTTGATATGCCAGCGGGCACGCCTCCAGAAAAAACGGCGAGCGTGTTGCACGCCATGACCGCTTATCTTACAAACGTGCCAGAAGTTACTAATTATCAGGCTTATGTTGGCCTTGCCGCGCCTATCAATTTTAATGGCTTAGTACGCCAGTATTACTTGCGTAGCGGTGGTGAAGTTGCCGACATTCAAGTTAATTTGCTTGATAAGCACCAGCGTAGTGAAAAGAGCCATGCTATTGCGAGCCGATTAAGACCTGAGTTACAGAAAATTGCCCGTGACATGGGCGCGAAAGTCAAGGTTGTCGAAGTCCCGCCAGGGCCACCAGTAATCTCGCCATTAGTCGCAGAAGTCTATGGTCCAGACGATGGTGAGCGCCTAAAACTAGCAAGGCAGGTTAAGCAGGTATTTGATGCAACTGAAGGTATTGTTGATACTGATGATAGCGGCATTGCCGATGCTAGAAAAATCGAGTTAATTGTAGATAAGAAAAAAGCGTCCTTGTTAGGCGTTTCGCAAGCCGTCATCGTTAGTACATTAAGAGCTGGCTTAGCCGGTGAAGATGTCACTTATTTACACGATGCCAGCAAATATCCAGCGGGTACACGCTTACGTTTACCGATATCAGCACAAGGTGATATTGAAGATTTGCTGAAATTATCTGTTGCAACTGTCAGCGGAAAATTAGTGCCTATACGTGAATTGGTGAGCATTGAAGACACTTTGCGCGAGCAACCCATTTTTCACAAAGATTTATTACCGGTGAATTATGTACTGGGCGATATGGCCGGTAAGCTAGATAGTCCGCTTTATGGCATGTTCAGTATGCGTGCTGCAGTTGGCAAAATTGTCGCGCCGGGTGGAGGGCATTTAGGTGAGTTTTTCATTCAGCAGCCAGAAGACAACCAACGCGGCTATGCGATTAAATGGGACGGCGAATGGCAAGTCACTTATGAAACGTTCCGCGACATGGGTGCTGCCTATGCGGTTGGCCTGATACTGATCTACTTGCTGGTTGTAGCGCAGTTCGGCTCATATTTAACGCCGCTTATCATCATGGCGCCTATTCCGTTAACCATAATCGGCGTCATGCCTGGCCATGCGCTACTTGGTGCGCAATATACCGCTACCTCTATGATAGGCATGATTGCGCTGGCCGGTATTATCGTTAGAAATTCGATTCTGTTGGTTGACTTTATTAATTTAGAAGTCGCTTCAGGCAAGCCATTTAAAGAAGCCGTGATTAACTCGGCTATTACCCGTGCGCAACCGATTGTGTTGACTGGCTTATCTGCCATGTTGGGTGCATTTTTTATTTTGGATGACCCAATTTTTAATGGCTTAGCGATTTCCCTGATATTTGGTATTTTTGTATCAACCTTGCTGACGCTAATTGTTATTCCTTTACTGTACTTTGTAGCTTATAAACATAAATTTAATTAAAGCAATCATTCGAAATTTTTAGGAGAAATGTAATGACTTCATGGAAACTTGTACGCATATTTGCTGGCTTATTGATTTTATTATCACTGGCACTAGGCGTGTCAGAAAGCCCACTTTTTGTGAGTAATTATTGGTTATTATTTACCGCATTTATTGGACTTAACCTATTTCAAAGTGGCTTGACCAATTGGTGCTTAATGGAGAATATTTTGCGCAAGCTTGGTGTTAAAGCTGGGTGCTAAAAACTATTGCTAGTATCGCTGTAGAGGTCTATTAATTATGCTTAACCTTGTCACTAAACGCAAACCGCGTGCTTACCTGTTGCCGCTAATGCTGGCTGTATATGGCAATGCGGCTTTTGCGCTTGATTCGTCAATTAACATGCCGCTGGATTTAATCAGCGCTTGGCATGCCGCTCAAAGTAAAGATCCTACCTTTAGCGCAGCGCGAGCCGGTGCTGAAGCGGGCAAGCAAAAGAATGCTCAGGCAAGAGCGCTTAATATGCCGCAAGTGACTGCGGCAGTCGGCACAGGAGTGGTGAACGCGTATAACAAAATTAGTAACGCACAGTTTTCTGCTCCTTTATTTGGCGCTGCAGATGGCGCTTCTTTTAAAACACAAACAGATCAAGGCGTGAATCTACGCTGGAATATCAGCGCCCAACAACCACTTTATAACGTTGAGCGCTCTAGCATGGCACAGCAACTTAACAAACAAGCGCAACTAGCCGAGGTAAGGCTGAGTAATGAAGAGCAGCAACTCATTCTTCGTGTTTCTAAAGCTTATTTTGATGTGTTACTGGCTGAAGATACGCTCACTTCTGTCGATAAGCAGCGTGCTGCGGTTGCACAAGCCTTAGCAGCTGCCAAAGCTAGATTTGTTGAAGGGGATGTGGCGATTATTGATACGCATGAGGCACAGGCGCGAGACGATGCACTAATTTCTCAAGCACTAGAAGCTGACAGCAATTATCAGCTAGCAAAAGCGGCACTTTTAGATTTAACCGGTGCTGATACTCGACTTGCTAGATTACCGGAAATGGCTAACTTGCAGCAATTGAAAGCAGGGGAGCTTAACGATTGGATAACACAGGCACAGAGCAATAGTCCGTATTTACATATGCAACAGATTCAACAAGGGATTGCTCATGATGAAATTGATAAATACAAAGCGGCAAATGCGCCAGTGTTAAATCTTGTGGCACAAGCTGTGGGCGAGGAGTTAAGAGGCTTCGCTGGTGGTGCTAATTCAGCGCTAAGCAATCAGGCCTTTAGTGTAGGTGTGCAACTGACGATTCCGTTATTTACCGGTGGTATGCGTAATGCTAAATATGAAGAAGCGATTGCGCTAGAAGGTCAGGCTAAAGATGAAACTGAAGCTATGCGGCTAAAGGCCAGTCAGCAAGCCCGCGCGACTTGGTTAGGCATCACCATTGGTAAAAGTAAGGTAAAGGCGATAGAGCAGGCCTTACATTCTTCTAAAGTTAAGTTAGATGCTACTGAGTTAGGCCGAGAAGTAGGCGACAGAACCACGTTAGATGTTTTGAATGCTGAGCAGGAATTGTTGAACAGCA
>JBEDKX010000173.1:0-3827 GCA_041171965.1 Pseudomonadota bacterium
CAGCTACTAGCGCGTTAATGCCTTGTCTATCTTTTAACGGCAGGGCAGTTGCATCGCGTACCGCAATTAAACCATCTTTAGTTAAGCCTATTGCACCGCTGGCATAATGTGCGGCTAATTGTGCATGACGGTTCTGCATGCTACTTTTAATAGCCGAAATGGCCGGTGTGTTGACGTCTAAATCTGCGGCGGCATTCACCGAACTGCTATTCAATAAACTGAGTAGCAGTAACAAACTAAAAATAATTTTTTGCATATTGTTTTCTCTAAACATGATGTTTCCTAAAATAGGATGACGAAATTATTTCGCAGGGGGTTCTATTACTTTTTCTGTCGTTTTTTCTGGCACTTTGCTGGCAGGCATTGCCACACCGTCTTTTAGTTGCCAAACTTCATCAATAATTTTGTCCGCGGCTTTTTCTGCGGCTGCGGCAGGAAAGTAAATGTTAATGGTGACACAAGCCGTTAAAACAGCCGTTAAACTAATACTAAGCGCTAATAAACTTAAAGTACTTTTCATATAATTCCTCTAGTCAATCGACTGACATTCAATTTCAATTTTTTAACCTTAATTTTCAAAAACAACTACTTAACAATCATCTTACTATTGCTATCAGTGATGCGTTTAATTCTACCCAATAAATCTTCTAAACTCACACGCTGCGTAAAGCCATTCACATTGACTGATGGAATACCTTTACCTTTAACGATAATATACCCAGTTGGGGTTGACTCCACCCCGCCCATTTCACATACATCTTGCCGTAATTTGCAGCTCAAGCCAATTTTATCGTAATTAAATTCTTTAAAGAATCGCAAAAAAGTACGTTGTAGCGCCGCCGCTGTACCCTCGCCACCTAATGCGGTAATATTTTCCACTGCGCGCTGAGATATTTTTTTCAGGTGTTTACCAGCACTGGTCTGTATTGACGCATCCAAATACACCGGCTTCCAGTTTTCTAGCACCATATTTTTAACGTCACCGTCGAGCTTACCCTCAATATCACCGAAGCTAAAAGTGCGTGTTAACGCGCCTAAATCCAAATTACGCATCAATAAATCTGCATGTAATCGCGGCACCACGCCTAAAGGATCGTCAATTTTTAAATTATCCATGCCGATAGTGCCATTAAATACATTAAAGGTCATGGCACCATCCATATTCAGATGTTTACCGGCATAACTAACTTGCGGCACTTGCCCCGAAATTTGACCTTGCATCTTAGGCCAACCCATCGCCGTACTAAAATCGCTCATAGCAATTGGCGTTAAGTCCATGCGCAAATGCCAGTACCAATTATCCGCAATCATGGCAGCTGAAACGTCATATAAATTCAATGCGCCACCTAAAATTGGTAAGCTAAGTTTGGGCGATACCAATGAATAGCGATTAATTTCAGCACTTAGATTAGTGCTGCCGAGCGGCATATTGAGCAAATGGCCGCCGTTATAATTCAGATGAATAGTTTTGGCTTGGTCGTAATCCCAAGGCAGATTTGCGTTGATATGCTTAAAGGCAAACTTACCATTTTTATCGACAATATTGGCCTCACGTAAATTAAGCTCAAAACTACGCGGCGCTAGATTTTCAATCTCAAATTGCCAATCAGCCTTGCCAGATACTTCTAGATTACCAAATACAGATTTTTCTAGCATAGGTTTCAGAAAAATCGTATAAAGCCCTGCAAAATCGACGTTATTGGCTGATACTTTGACATTTTCTATCGCATTGGTTTGGGTGTTAATTTGCGCACTACTGCTAATTTTACCGACCTCATTCAGCAATAAACTGGCATTTTCAATAGTTAACATCGGCGAATTAAACCTGCCGTTGATCTCCAATACGTTGCCGGTTTTTCCTAAATAAAAAGGCTGCCAAAATAACTCACCTTGAGTCCAGCTAATTAAGCCATTCCATTGCCAAATATCATTAATATTTTTGGCGACAAGTTTAATTTGTCCGGTAAGATTTTCGCCAGCATGCAAGCCAGATTCATCACTAAAGCTGGCGCCATTAAAAAAAATGTCCGCAGAAAAGTCGTTGGGAATACTCGCGAAATGAATGGAGAATGGCACTTTAACTTGCTTAGCAGTTAAGATGCCATCGAGACAATCTATCTGACCAATTTTATCGGTATTGAATTGGCCACATTTCAAATCAAATGGAATAAAAGATTGTTGCTTAATCGGCTTAACTTCGGCGTGCAATTTAAGCGTGGGCGCCTTAGCTTTTAAATCGACCTGAAATTGTGCATTTTTGAGCTGACCAGCAGGCGAGTTAACTTCGCCTATTTGAATTTGTATCGCACTAATAGCATAAGCATGTTGGCAAACCAAGACTGAGCATAAAACTAAGCTTAAGCACAAACCCAGAAAAGTCCAGAATTGGCGCAACATTTAGGCGGGATAAACTCCGGTAGATAAATAGCGATCACCGCGATCACAAACGATAGAAACGATGACTGCATTTTCTAACTTTTTAGAAAGTTGCAAGGCCGCGTACAATCCACCACCCGATGAAACACCGGCAAAAATACCTTCTTCAGTAGCCAAGCGACGCATGGTTTTTTCTGCATTGGCTTGGCCTACGTAGATTAATTCATCGACACGTTTTGCCTCATAAATTTTAGGCAAATATTCTTCAGGCCACTTGCGAATACCAGGAATCTGCGCGCCCTCTTCAGGCTGTACACCAACAATCTGTATGTTGGAGTTTTGCTCTTTTAAGTAGCGCGAAACACCCATAATCGTGCCAGTCGTACCCATACTCGCCACAAAATGCGTGACTTTTCCTGCCGTGTCACGCCAAATTTCTGGACCTGTGCCTTCGTAATGCGCCTGTGGATTATCCATATTACCAAACTGATCCAGCACTATACCTTCGCCTTCATTCTGTAGCTTCGATGCAACATCGCGCGCCAGTTCCATGCTGCCATCTTTTGGTGTAAGCACTAGTTCTGCACCATAAGCTTTCATGCTTTGACGGCGTTCTATACTTTGATTTTCCGGCATCACTAATATCATTTTATAGCCGCGCATAGCCGCAACCATTGCTAGCGCAATGCCGGTATTACCGCTGGTCGCTTCTATCAGCGTATCACCGGGCTTAATGTCGCCACGCGCTTCTGCACGCGTAATCATGCTGTAAGCGGCTCTATCTTTTACTGAACCAGCAGGGTTATTACCTTCAAGTTTCAGCAAAATAGTATCTATTGCCGCCCATGCGCTGCAATTTTACTAGTGGCGTGTTACCGATAAAATTTTCTATTGTTTTAAAACTCATCTAGCTAGTCCTGTAAATAATCATAGTCACATATTGTTTTGGGTAGGAGCGACGCCCTCGTCGCGATTGCACCATAAAGTGCACCATTGCTTCGCGGCGAGGGCGCCGCTCCTACCAAGCCATAATACTGGTATCTCATGGCCTTACTTTTGCACTAACCTACAGCTTACTTTTTAACCAAATAAAGCGCATAAGCGCCAAAGCCAACAAAAGCAATTAGCGCTAATTGCGGAATACTTAAGCCTATGAAAGTCCAATCAATCGCCGCACAATCGCCAGTGCCACGAAACACTAAAGTCAGCGCTTTTTTTAGCGGAAAATTATCAAACATGTAATCAAAACCAACACCGCAATCAGCAATAATACTTTCACGGTGCGCTTGCAAATACCAATGGCGAATTGCCACGCCAGCGCCACCCATTGCTGTGAGCACTTGTAACGAGGTGAATATTTTTTTTAATAAATTAGCTGGTGGAATAAACGCGGCGATTAAAAATAAAAGTCCTAGACTCATAAAAATGATGCGCTGCGAAATACATAATGG
>JBEDKX010000174.1:0-5115 GCA_041171965.1 Pseudomonadota bacterium
TCCTTAGACAGTACCGACGAAATGTGGCAAAGCGCCTTTAATTTAGCCGCACATCGTCAACTTGGCGCATGCATACAACTTATCGACTTAAATACTACAACGTCTTTGCATGCACTCGGTATCATAAAATTATTAGCACTGAAAATTAAACATCACTATGCACTAAGTGGCTATTCTGACACGCAAGCTTTGCTTATTTTAGTAGAAGAAAATATAGGCAAAGTCTTAGGCAACTATATTTCAGACTGGGGACAGTCTATGCAAAACCTTATTGTGATTGATGAGGTACCGCATCGTAACGCACATTTTGTTAATGTCGGCCGTTTGCATCAGCAGATGGTGCCTGTATCGTTTTTCGGAATGCATTAAATTGGAATGCAATAAACAAGTGAAGCTAACTGGCTCGTAATGAGTCGACAAGGGATACTGGCAATGCAAACACTGCATCAAACACCTTTAAGTGCTAAAAAACTAAGCCGCCTAGACAACATTCTGCTGCCCGTACCAAGCGCAACTTTACCGTACACTATTAAGCTGCATGGCCGCACATTTACTTTTAAAGATTTAAAACACGTACTCGGCGCGGCGGATATCAGTAAAGCTGGCGACCGTAAAGCGGGATTAGCGGCTAGCGACGAAATTATGCGCGAAGCGGCACGCGCTTTACTTTCCAGCTTCACTTTACAGGAAATTTTTGACACTCCATTAACTAATATTCATGGACGCATTGATAGCGTGATGCAGGTCAATTATGATATTAACCACAGCGTATTTTCTGAAATAGCACAGCGTACTTTAGGTGAACTAAAAGACGATTTATTAAGGGCTAATGGTGCGCGTATTCGGCAGGTAGGCACTGCACTAACTGGCGTAATGGTCGCAGCGTTGACTAAACTGCTGGATGTACACGAACTGGTTTTACTCGCCAAAAAACTAAAAACTGGCGCCTCCGGTAAAGCACGCACCATCGTTGGTTTACCAGGTACGCTATCTTCGCGCTTACAACCAAATCATCCTACCGATAACTTAAGTGGCATGACCATGTTGCTTTACACGGGCTTGAGCATGGGTTCTGGCGATGCTATTTTAGGTTTAAATCCGGCGATTGATAGTGTGGCGAACATTAGCGCCACTTTGCATCACTTGGACAAAATTCGGCGTGAAACTGGCGCACCTACGCAAATTTGTGTGCTATCCCATATAAAAACGCAACTGGCATGCCTGAAAGAAGGCGCGCCGGTGGAGATTATGTTTCAAAGCCTAGCTGGCACAGAACGCACACTGACAGACGAATTTGATGTCACGGTTGCACTGCTAGATGACGCCTACGAAACCATGCAAATTAGCGGCCCCTTGGCAGGAATCGCTGAAAACTTTATGTATTTTGAAACAGGTCAAGGCAGTGAATTAAGCTATAACAAACATGACGGTATGGATATGGCGACCACCGAAGCACTTTGTTATGGCCTAGCACGTCGTTATTCGCCGTTTATGGTGAATAATGTCACAGGATTTATTGGCCCAGAAACGCATTTAGATAATCATGAAATGATCTACTCATGCCTGCAAGACCATTTTATGGGAAAACTCATGGGCTTGGCGATGGGCATGGCGCCTTGCTATACATTGCATTCTCAAGTGACCATAGAAGGCCAGCAAATGGCGACCGAACTGCTGACAGCTGCTGGCGCTAATTTTTTCATGGATGTGTATTTAGGCACAGACCGCATGCTGGCTTATTTTGATACCAGCGGCCATGACGATCAAACCTTACGCGAAACTTATGACTTAAAGCCCGCGCCTGAGTTTTTAGCTTGGGCAATAAGCAAAGGAATATTTATAGAAGATGACGATGGCAATGTTCAACGCGGTGTCAACTGGGGCAATCCAAAAATATTCTGCACTTCAAATGGCCAATTTGACGCCAGTGAATTTCAACGCTTACAAGAGTCGGTACCCGCCATTTACGGCTTTGAAAATGCAGGTGCGCGGCCATCAAATCGCGTGATGCGCTTAATGAAAGCTAACCAAGCCATCGGTCGCGAGGCTATTTACGCAGATTTGCGCCCGGCTGAAATGGGCAACATTGCGTTGCGAGAATTACATACCGCAGCAAATAATAAAAGTGAACATTTAAACGACCCTTCCTTAGGCGCTATATTGGCTGATAGCGATTTAAATAGCCTAAGCGCAGAAAATAACGACGTACAAATAATTATCTCAGACGGCTTAAGCGCAGAGGCGATTCACCACAATATTCCAGACTTATTACCGGTGTTATTGGATGGCTTAAATAGCCGTAAACTCAAAATTGGCCAGCCAATATTGGCGCCATTTGGTCGTGTTAAACTGGCAGAATCTATAGGTGATGCCTTAGCCGCACAATTAGTTGTCACCTTAATTGGTGAACGTCCAGGTGGTGATGCCTTAGCCTCACGAAGTATGTCCGCCTATTTTGCTTATCGCCTAAATGACCGCAACACGCAAAATGCAGCGGCTAATTTTAGTGGCAATGCTGATATGCGCTATGAATATAGTGTACTTTCTAACATCTACTCTGCTGGCTTACCTTCCATAGAAGCCGGCAGCGTAATTGCAGAAAAAGTATTTGAAATATTACAGCATCGCGCTGCCGGTAATCGACTAGAAAATATCTTGCAACACTTGACGGTTTAACTTCAAACGCCAACGCTCAAAGGAGCTTATCAATGCATAACATCCAAACATCATTGCTTATTAACGGTCAGTTTGTAAGTGGAGAAGGCGCGCTAGAAAATATCATCAACCCATCCACCGGCGAAGTCATTACGCAGGTTAAAGAAGCTTCACTAGAACAAATTTCTGCAGCGGTCACGGCAGCGCAAAATGCATTTACTACTTGGAAAAAAACAACGCCGCGTGATCGCTCTAGCATGTTATTAAAATTAGCTGATGCCATTGAAAACAATGCAGAAAGCTTTGCAACGCTTGAGTCTATGAATTGTGGAAAACCTTATTTAGCCGCGCTAAATGACGAGATTCCAGCGGTTGCTGATGTCTTCCGCTTTTTTGCGGGCGCTTTGCGCAATATGACAGGCGCACTGGCGGGCGAATATTTAGCTGGTCACACTAGCATGGTGAGACGAGATCCGCTAGGCGTAGTCGCCTCGATTGCACCATGGAATTACCCATTAATGATGGCAAACCGTCTGAAATGACACCGCTAAGCACCTTGAAATTGGGCGAACTTATTTCTGAGATATTTCCAGCAGGCGTGATCAACATCATTACAGGTCGTGGAGAATCAGTTGGCGCACCGTTGATAGGCATGTCACAAGTCAAGATGATTTCCATTACTGGCGACATTTCAACTGGCCAAAAAATTATGGAAGTGGCCAGTAAAAGCGTGAAACGTACCCATTTAGAATTAGGCGGCAAAGCGCCAGTCATTGTATTTGATGATGCGGATATTGCCTCTGTGGTTGAAGGCGTACGCACGTTTGGCTTTTACAATGCCGGACAAGATTGCACCGCCGCCTGCCGAATTTATGCAGGTAAAAAAATCTATGAGAAGTTAGTCGCTGAGTTATCTTCAGCCACAGCTAGCATTAAAATCGGTGAGCAGCATGAGGATGGCGTAGAAATGGGTTCATTAATTTCAGAGCGCCAACGTAGCCGCGTAGCCGGCTTTGTTGAGCGCGCTGCCGCACAAAAGCATATTGAAATTACCACTGGCGGAAAAATCAGTGACAGGCGCGGTTTCTTTTATGAGCCGACCATCGTGGCGGGCGCATTGCATACAGATGAAATTGTTCGCAAAGAAGTGTTTGGTCCAGTGGTTTCTATCACGCGATTTGATGATGAAGAGCAAGTCGTAGCTTGGGCCAATGATTCAGAATATGGTTTGGCAAGCTCAGTTTGGACAACAGATATAGCACGCGCCATGCGTGTTTCCGCAGAATTGCAATACGGTTGCACTTGGGTGAATACACACTTTATGCTGGTGTCAGAAATGCCACATGGCGGTATGAAAAAATCTGGCTATGGCAAAGATATGTCTATGTACGCCATTGAAGATTACAGCTGCGTTCGACATGTGATGATTAAGCTGTGAAGTACTGAGGCTGTAAAGTAGTTAAGCTGAGAAATAAAGAGCGAGTAAAAATGGTTTAGCTATAAACGCTTTTAAAACTAGCGATAAGCGTTACTCGCAGTTTGGCAAATAGCCATAAAATCGGCGGTGTTTAGCTATGCGCTACCGACTAACAGACCATCAATATCTAGCATCGAAAACAACTCTGTGGCGTTAGTAGCGTTAACGCTGCCGCCATAGACAATTCTAATATTATTAGCAATGTCAGCGTCTAACACTGCAATATGTTACTGCCCTTTAACTACGTCATCAAAATTACTTTTAACTTATTGCGAATCGAGATTGTTAGCATACCAAGCGCGCTGTTGGCTAGCATTCATAAAAGTCCAAGCAACCACGCGACTTTTCTTTTGGCCTTGCGCCATATCTATGGTTTTAACTTGTAGCGCATTCACATTTTTTAAGGCGCGGTATACGCTAGGCAAACTGCTGGCTTTAGAGATTAGCGTAGTAAACCACAAACATTGCTGAGCAATCTGCCGACTTTCATTCACCATAATAGTCACAAATGCTTCCTCACCACCGGCACAATACAACTCTGCCGCCTGCCCACCAAAGTTAAGCACTGGGGCTTTGCTAGACGCTTTCACTTTACCTAGATTACGCAACTTTCTTTCCGTCCCAGCACGCGCTTCATGCAAGGAAGCATGAAAAGGCGGGTTACACATAGTCAAATCAAACTTCTCATCTGGCTTCACCAGCCCTTTAAAAATGGCGCTAGACGAGGGCTGTAATCGAAGTTCAATGCTGGATAAACCACTGCTTGTGTCCAACACATGCTGTGCATTTTCAAGGGCTGCCGGGTCGATATCAGCGCCGACAAAATGCCAGCCATATTCACGCTGACCAATTAATGGGTAAATAGCATTAGCACCCACACCAATATCCAGAACGCGCACTGTATTACCCGTTGGGATAATGCTAGCATTCACGCTAGCCAACAGATCAGCCATATAGTGCAAATAATCTGCCCGACCAGGAAT
>JBEDKX010000175.1:0-3167 GCA_041171965.1 Pseudomonadota bacterium
AAGTCTTGCGTAACATCTACTAAGCGACGTGTTAAGTAACCAGAGTTAGCTGTTTTTAACGCAGTATCGGCTAGACCTTTACGCGCACCGTGGGTTGAAATAAAGTATTGCAATACGTTTAGACCATCACGGAAGTTAGCTTTAATTGGCGTTTCAATAATAGAACCATCCGGTTTAGCCATCAAACCACGCATACCCGCTAACTGACGAATCTGCGCTGCAGAACCACGCGCACCAGAATCGGCCATCATGTAGATAGCGTTAAATGATTCTTGACGCATTAACTTACCGGCTTTGTCCTTAGTTTGAACGCCATTAGCGTCAAGCACAGGCTCTTCACGTAATTGTGCCATCATCGCATCAGCAATTTTCTCACTGGCACGACCCCAGATATCCACTACTTTATTGTAGCGCTCACCTTGAGTTACTAGACCAGAAACGTATTGACCCTCAATTTCTCTTACTTCAACTTCAGCTTCAGCGATTAAACGCTCTTTCTCTGGTGGTACTAACATATCGTTAATACTAATAGAGATACCAGCTTTAGTTGCGTAGCTATAACCTGTGTCTTTTAATTTATCAGCAAAAATAACGGTTTCACGAATACCAACTTCACGGAAAGATACGTTGATAAGTTTAGAAATTTCTTTCTTTTTCATAGACTTATCAATATGGCTGAATGACAAGCCCGCTGGCAGAATTTCTGACAACAAGGCACGACCTACAGTCGTTTCATAACGTGTTGTTTTTTCGGTTTTAACACCATCTAAATCTAGATCGTATTCTTTAATACGCACGGTAATCTTGGCGTGAATACTAATTAAACCTTGATCAAATACACGTTGCACTTCTTTGACATCAGCAAAGCGCATGCCTTCGCCACGTGCGAGTTGTTTTTCGCGCGTCATGTAATAAAGACCCAACACGATATCTTGTGAAGGCACAATAATCGGCTCACCGTTTGCAGGTGAAAGCACGTTATTAGAAGCCAACATTAAAGTACGTGCTTCCATTTGCGCTTCTAAGCTCAATGGAACGTGAACCGCCATTTGGTCACCATCGAAGTCGGCGTTGAAGGCCGTACAAACGAGTGGATGCAATTGAATCGCTTTGCCTTCGATCAAGATAGGTTCAAACGCTTGAATACCTAATCTATGCAATGTAGGCGCACGGTTTAGTAAAACCGGATGCTCACGAATCACGTCTTCCAAGATATCCCAAACTTCTGGTCCTTCTTCTTCAACTTTTTTCTTAGCCGCTTTAATTGTTGTAGCTAAACCTAATACTTCCAATTTATGGAAAATGAATGGTTTGAACAATTCCAAAGCCATTTTTTTAGGTAAACCGCATTGATGTAATTTCAATTGCGGACCAACCACAATCACTGATCGACCTGAGTAATCGACACGTTTACCCAATAAGTTCTGACGGAAACGACCACCTTTGCCTTTAATCATATCCGCTAATGATTTCAATGGACGTTTGTTAGCGCCAGTCATCACTTTACCGCGACGACCGTTATCTAACAGTGAATCCACCGCTTCTTGCAACATACGTTTTTCGTTACGTACGATAATTTCTGGTGCTTTTAACTCTAACAAGCGTTTTAGACGGTTGTTACGGTTAATCACGCGACGATATAAATCGTTCAAATCTGAAGTTGCAAAACGACCGCCATCCAATGGTACTAATGGGCGTAATTCTGGAGGCAATACTGGCAAGATTTCAAGAATCATCCACTCTGGTTTAATACCAGATTTTTGGAAAGCTTCTAATACTTTTAGACGCTTAGCAATTTTCTTGATTTTAGCTTCTGAACCGGTTGCGCCTAGGTCTTGACGTAACTGAACGATTTCGCGCTCAATATCCATCGTGCGTAATAATTCACGCACCGCTTCAGCACCCATGACCGCATTGAATTCGTCACCATATTCTTCTACTTTAGCTAAGTAGTCGTCTTCAGTCAGCAATTGACCACGTGTAAGCGGTGTCATGCCAGGATCAACAACGATAAATGCTTCAAAATACAATACGCGCTCAATATCACGTAGCGCAATATCTAGCACCATACCTAAACGGCTTGGTAATGATTTCAAGAACCAAATGTGTGCGACTGGTGAAGCTAGGTCAATATGACCCATACGCTCACGACGTACTTTAGATAATGTGACTTCAACGCCACATTTTTCACAAATAACACCGCGATGTTTTAAGCGTTTATATTTACCGCATAAACATTCGTAATCTTTTATCGGGCCAAAAATTTTGGCACAAAATAAACCATCACGCTCAGGTTTAAAAGTACGATAGTTGATAGTTTCTGGCTTTTTAACTTCGCCATATGACCATGAACGGATTTTTTCAGGTGAAGCGAGTGCAATCTTAATTGCGTCGAACTCTTCTTCTTGCGTTACCTGTTTAAATAAGTCTAATAGAGCTTTCATGTGAATTCTCCTTAATTAATTGCGATCTAGGTCGATGTCGATAGCGAGTGAGCGAATTTCTTTCACTAACACGTTAAATGATTCCGGCATACCAGCATCAATTTTGTGTTCGCCTTTGACGATATTTTCATATACTTTAGTACGGCCGTTAACGTCATCAGACTTAACCGTAAGCATTTCTTGCAATGTATATGAAGCGCCATAAGCCTCAAGTGCCCAAACCTCCATCTCACCAAAACGCTGACCACCAAACTGAGCTTTACCACCCAATGGTTGTTGCGTAATTAATGAGTAAGGTCCGATCGAACGTGCGTGCATCTTATCATCGACTAAGTGACCCAGTTTCAACATATAGATGATACCTACAGTCACCGGTTGATCAAATTTATCACCTGTTAAACCATTGTATAAATACGTACGACCCCAGTCTGGTAAGCCTGCTAACGTTAATTCAGCTGCCACCTCTGCTTCAGTTCCACCGTCGAAAATAGGCGTAGCATAACGCTTACCTAATTTTTGTCCAGCCCAACCTAACACGGTTTCGTAAATTTGTCCTAAGTTCATACGAGATGGTACTCCTAGTGGATTCAATACGATATCTACTGGTGTTCCATCTTCTAAGAATGGCATATCTTCTTCACGAACGATACGGGCAACTATACCCTTATTACCGTGACGACCCGCCATCTTATCATCGACTAAGTGACCCAGTTTCAACATATA